>CADCPZ010000084.1 GCA_902803475.1 uncultured Prevotellaceae bacterium | reverse complement strand
TTCATGATGATGTAAGTGGTGCTGAGAAAACTGACATCTGACATCTGACATCGAAAACTGGTCGTTAGTGCTGCTGAGAAAACTGTATTCTGTATTCTGTATCCACAACTTGTGGTGCTGAGAAAACTGATATCTGATATCTGAGTCGCTTTTGAAATAAAGAAAATACTTTACATCACGATTTCTGTGCATTTTCTATGCATTTTCTGCCTTATAAAAGTTAAGTCAATGTAAACGACTGATTATCAGACGAATGTAAAACGTGATGTTTTGCTTCGCAAAAGCTTAGGTTTTAGCGTCTAAAAGGTCATGTTTTGGAGCGCAAAAGGATAGGTTTTGGCGAATAAAAGCATAGGTTTTGAAACGCGAAATACGACCTTTTGAAAAGCAACGATGAAAAATATTAACAATGCCCGTTGCCTTCCCAGAAGGGAGGGAGTCTGCCAACGGAAATTGTTCAGACCCCCATCCCCCTAACTTAGCTTACTCTACCCGATCCAAAGGTTCGGGTTTCAGGTATTTGATGGTGTATTCGACTTCGCGTTCGTCTTTCTCTGTACCTTCAATGTGTTCGGTAAGGCGGACGAGAGATTGTTCGCTGGCGTTGTAGGAAAGGGTTTCCACGAACTGGCCTTTGACACCTTCTTTATCGATGAGTATCTTTCCCTCGATGGTGCCGTCATCGAGGAGGCGATAGACAGGTTGCGACAACACCTTGTCGCTGTGGGTAAACGACTTGATGGTTTTGTCGATGAACTGCAGCGGTTGTTTTTGGGCGGGCGAGGTGATTTCCAGCATCACCACCAGCAGCGTCTCTAAGCTGTCGGTTTCAGCGCCTTCCGGTTCTTCTTCAATGGCTTCTTTACCTATATAGTTTTTTACAACGATGGTGTAAAGGGTATCGTTGCCAGCGATTTTGCCTGTCATCTGTTGGGTTCTGGGGGTGATACCCTCGATACTGGACAACAAGGAATGCCTATTGAAATCATTGTCGCTTGGCAACAGTGTGGTGATTTGCTCATAGGGTTTCTGTACGGCGTTCTGGTATTTCTTGCACATCGCCCGTGTTTCGTCTAACGAAAGGTCTTTGCCTCGCAGTCCGATGCAGAAATTATAGTTTTGCTCGATGGTCTTGAATAACGCTTCTATCCACGGCTTGAAACTCTTCACACTCTTGTATTCCTCCAATGTATTCTTCATCTCCGTGTTGGCTTTGCTCAACTCGTCGGTGAGGCTAGTCCCGTTGATTTCCTCCAACGTACATTTCAGCGACTTTTTGCCCACAACAAAATGAATGACTATTTCGGCATCGACAGACAGCTCTTCCTTCTTTTCATAGAATCCAGCTTCGTTCAGTTCGCTCAGCCACAGGTATAGGTCGAGTTTCTTGCCTTTTTGAACGAAGTCCGCACGGCAGAAGTTTTCCAGCAGCTGCTCTTTCTGTCCGTTTTCGATGGTATAGATATACAACTGACGGGCAGCATAGTGTTCGTAGCCGCCGTAGTCTGTAAAGTAATTGGGATTCACCGTTTCATCGACGGTAATCATTCCCTTGTCTAAATTGAAAATCACCTCAGCAGAATGGATCACTTCCTCGTCTGGTGGCGTTGTGTCAATTGCCGTTGTGTCAGCCTCTTGTGCAAAGCCCGTCGCTGTTCCTATCAACAGCAAGAGCATCCATAGAATTTGTTTTTTCATTGGTCAGTACTTTTAGTTGATGTTAGGTTTTGCTATCTCTGTTGCAAAAATACAAAATAATTCATTATGAAGAAGGATGAATACATTTTTTTTTATACCTTTGTCCCACAAATAAAAGATACGTCTATGGTTAAGCATTCCCAATGGTCAGATGAATACTGGTTGCTGCTGATGCAACTGTATCTAAAAAAACCTGTCGGCGCCAAAGCTCTTTACTCGAAAGGACTGGTGAATCTGGCACTGGAACTACACATCAAGCCACAGTTTCTGTATGAACAGATGCTGCGACTTAGGCAGTTAGACACACCGCGTATGGAACGGCTGTGGGAGAAATACTCAAAGAATCCGAAACTGCTTTCGAAGAGTGCGAGTCGTCTGCGTAAGATGAAGGGATTCGGACAAGCTGATGTGTTTTTCGACGGTGTGGAGGTGAACGAGTCGTGGGAACAGGACTTCAGGAACACCCCTCTCAATCCCCCCGTTCTGGAGGGAGGCTCAACCCATAGCCGTTCTAAGGGGGAAGCATTAACAGAAATCATGCCCGTACAATTGATTATGGTGCTTGATCTCTACTTCCGCCTGACTCCCAACACGATGGTGAAGGAGACGCCAGAGATAAAGGCTTTGGCCAGGAAGATAGGACTGAGTGTGAACATGGTGGTGGAAATCATGGAGATCTATCAGATCTGCGACCCTTATCTGAATCGTTCGGAACAGCTGACATCAGGACTGGTGGAACCCTGTCAGGAGGTGTGGCAGCGTTTTGGTGCAGACCATCCGGAGAAACTGGCTGCTTTTGCAGCGCAACTGAAAGAATACTTTTAATGGCACAGAAATTAGTACAACAACAGGTATTGAAACAACAGCAGGTGCAACGTCTGTCGGCGCAGCACATGTTGTTGGTAAAATTATTGGAGATGCCATTGACGGAACTGGAACAAAACGTCAACGCTGAACTCGACGATAATCCCGCTTTGGAGGTTGAAGAGAACCTTAACGATAACTTGAGCGATAACGATAACCTGGAGTATGCTGATAACGCTGATGCACCCAGTCAGAAAGACGAGCTTGATGCTGTGTTGGAACGAATGGGCAGCGATGATGAATTGCCTGCATACGAAAACATCCGTCGCCAGCAGAACAATGCGGAATATGAGGAGATCGTCTATGGTGATACGGTTTCCTTCTACGATAAGATACACAGTCAGCTGGCAGAACACGAACTGACCGATCAGCAACGAGACATCATCGAATACCTGATTGGTTCATTGGATGACGACGGACTGCTCCGTAAACCGCTCGACAGTATTAGCGATGAGCTTGCTGTCTATCATAACATCGATGTATCAGAACAGGAAGTTGAAGAGACGCTGAAGATTCTACAAGACTTCGACCCAGCAGGAATCGGAGCCAGAAGCCTGCAGGAATGTCTGCTGTTGCAAATAGAGAGAAAGACCCACTCCCAACCCCTCCCTGTTGAGGGAGGGGAGTCCCAAACGACCAAACGACCAGACGACCAAACGACCAAAAACGCCCTGCTGCATACGATTATTGCTGATTATTTCAATGAATTCAAGAAGAAACATTGGAGCAGGATACAAAGTGCTTTGAACCTTTCAGATGCACAGATGGAAACCATCCAAAAGGAAATCAGAAAACTGAATCCGAAGCCTGGGGCCTCAATGGGTGAGACACAAGGTCGCAACATCCAGCAGATTACGCCCGACTTTATCGTCGATACCAATGACGACGGCAGCATCTCGTTCAGCCTCAACAACGGACAGATGCCTGAGCTGTATGTTTCACCGTCGTTTACCGATATGCTTGCCACCTATAAAGACAACAAGGATGGTATGAGCCGCAGCGAGAAAGAAGCATTGATCTATGCTAAAGAGAAAGTAGATCGCGCACAGGGATTCATCGATGCCATCAAGCAACGGCGGCATACACTTTACATCACCATGAAAGCGATTATCGACTGGCAGCGCCGTTTCTTCCAAGAAGGTGACGAATCGGAACTGCGTCCGATGATTCTGAAGGATATTGCTGATAAAACGGGATTGGATATCTCCACCATCTCACGTGTCAGCAATGTGAAATATGCACAAACGAAATGGGGCACTTTCCCGCTGAGATTCTTCTTCAGCGACGGATATACGACAGAAGACGGTGAGGAGATGTCCACACGAAAAATCAAAATTGCATTGAAAGAACTCATCGACCAGGAAGACAAGCAACATCCGATGAGCGATGATATCCTGGCAGAGAAGATGAAAGAACAAGGTTTCCCGATTGCTCGCAGAACGGTTGCCAAATACCGTGAGCAAATGGGTGTGCCTGTGGCGAGATTGAGGAAGGAGTAAAGCCCCCTCCGGATCCCCCTGAAGGGGGAGAGTGAGGAGGAAGGAGTAAGGAGAGAAGGAGTAAGGAGTAAGGATGAAAGAGAAGAATATCATATTGGCTGCACGGGTTATCAGCATGCTTTTTACACCGCTGTACCTGTCGATGCTGGGAATCATCATACTGTTTGTTTTCAGCTATTTCAGTTTGTTTCCCCTTTCTTTCAAGGTGTCGGTTATCCTGCTGGTGTACCTTTTTACCATTCTCTTGCCTTCGTTGCTGATTCGCTCGTATCGCAAATATCAAGGATGGACCCCTATCCAACTTGGGACACGCGAACGACGCATGGTGCCTTACGTCATTTCTATCTGCTGTTATCTCATGGGGTTGTATGTGATGAGTATCTTCCGCATCCCCCATTTTATGAGCGGCATCCTGATTGCAGCATTGATTATACAATTGTCGTGCTCGTTTGTGAATATCTGGTGGAAGATTTCCACACATTCTGCAGGAATCGGTGGTGTGACAGGCGCACTACTCGCCTTCTCCCTCCGCTTTAACTTCAATCCAGTGTGGTGGCTGTGTCTGGTTATCCTGCTGGCAGGCGCTGTAGGTATCAGCTGCATCATCCTCCGTCAGCATACGGTTGCACAACTTATCTACGGATACTTGCTGGGCACACTTTGTGGATTTATTGTATTGATGAAATCATAATGAAGAAAATATGAAACCATTAGTTAGTATTATCATGGGTAGCACCAGTGATCTGCCCGTTATGGAGAAAGCCTGTAAATGGCTGGATGAAAACGAAATTCCCTTTGAGGTGAACGCGCTTTCTGCCCATCGTACACCTGATGCCGTAGAGCGCTTTGCCAAAGAAGCACAACAACGCGGCATCAAAGTGATTATCGCTGCAGCAGGAATGGCTGCCGCCCTGCCTGGGGTGATTGCTGCCTCCACTCCCTTACCCGTTATCGGTGTGCCTATCAAAGGTATGTTGGACGGGCTTGACGCGATGCTGAGCATCATCCAGATGCCTCCAGGTATTCCCGTTGCTACTGTTGGCGTGAATGCTGCTCAGAATGCTGCTATCCTTGCTGCCCAGATGATTGCGCTGAGTGATGAAGAGGTTGCCCAAAAGGTTGCTAACCACAAAGCATCGTTAGGAAAGAAAATCGAAAAGGCTAATGAAGAGCTGGCAGCCCTGAAAGATTATAAGTTTAAGACAAATTAGAAGACCCACCCCCGTCCCCTCCCTGTTTAGGGAGAGGGGGAATGAAAGGGGGGAGATTAAAGGAGAGAATGTGTATGAATTATACCAGAAGAAAATCATCTGTTGTACGCATCGGAAAGATAGAAATGGGAGGTCAGAATCCCATACGAATACAATCGATGACCACAACCTCTACAGATGACACCGACGCATCTGTAGCACAAGCCAAACGCATTATTGATGCTGGTGGAGAATTGGTTCGATTGACCACACAAGGAAGACGTGAAGCAGAGAACCTGAAAAACATCAGTGCGGCATTGAAAAAAGACGGGTATGATGCTCCGTTGGTTGCCGATGTTCATTTCAATGCGAATGTGGCAGATGTGGCAGCGGTGTATGCGGAAAAGGTGCGCATCAATCCTGGCAACTATGTCGATCCGGCACGTACCTTTAAACATTTGGAATATACGGATGAGGAATATGCAGCAGAACTACAGAAAATCGACGAGCGGCTGATGCCGTTTATCCGTATCTGTAAGGAGCATCATACGGCCGTTCGTATTGGTGTCAATCATGGTTCTCTCTCCGATCGTATCATGTCGCGTTATGGTGACACACCAGCAGGCATCGTAGAGAGTTGTATGGAGTTCCTGCGTATCTTCAAACGGGAACAGTTCAATGATGTCGTCATCTCTATCAAAGCCAGCAATACGGTGGTGATGGTTCAGTCGGTTCGTTTATTGGTACAGCAGATGGACCGTGAAGGGATGTGCTATCCGCTGCACCTCGGTGTCACAGAAGCTGGAGAAGGAGAAGACGGCCGCATCAAGAGCGCTGTAGGCATCGGTGCTTTGTTAACGGAAGGTATTGGCGACACCATCCGCGTTTCGCTGTCTGAAGAGCCTGAAGCAGAGATTCCTGTGGCAAAGGCGCTGGTCGATATGGTTGAAGAGTGTTCCGAGTTGCGGGCACAAGCCGAGGCCAGCATCCAGGACGACACCATTACCCTCAACATAGATGCTCCCAACTGGGAAACATTCCAATTGAAAGCTGCTATGGCTGTTGGTGCCTTACTCATCGACCGCAAAGCTACGAAACTGGTGATAAAGGGGCAAGGAGCATGGAGCGAGGAGCAACTCATTCTTCTCGCTGACGCCATTTTACAAGCTGCCCGCATCAAATTTACGAAAACGGAATATATCAGTTGTCCTGGTTGCGGACGTACGCTCTATGACCTCCGTACCACTATTGCCCGCATCAAGGAAGCAACGAAAGATATGGTAGGACTGAAGATCGGTATTATGGGCTGTATCGTCAACGGTCCTGGTGAGATGGCCGATGCTGATTACGGTTACGTAGGTGCTGGACCTGGAAAGATTAGTCTCTACAAACAAAAGGTATGTGTAGAGAAGAATATTCCTGAATCAGAAGCGGTAGAAAAACTTCTGGAACTGATTCGAAACGACCGAGCAAATAAAAGCCTCCTCTAAATCTCCCCCTGAAGGGGGAGACTTTTTTTTATTTTACTTGCGATGTGATCGGACTTCTGTTTCCTTTGACGGAAATCAGGAAGGCTTTGGCTGCACCGAATTTCAGGTGCATATCGATACGAACAGGAATGTGATTGACATCATCGCTGACAAAGAACGTGGCAATGGTTTTCCACTTTCCATTTTTCACCTCTTCATATAACAACTCCAGACAACGGTATTTGATATTGTTATCGGCTTTGATGGTTGTCTTGCCGCTATAAACGATACGTGCCTTCTCACGGCTGTTGCCATCAACGATGGGGAAGTTGACCACATTACCTTTCTTCCATCCTTCTGGATTGAAAGAACGGGCACGCAGAAAAATACTCAGCATATCATATACACAATCATTATAGGTATGTTCTTGCCAATGATGTTTTTTATCGTTGTCCATACGATGTTGCTTCACATGTGGTTTTCCGCCTGGATAGGAGTAAAAGACTTCATCAACGGTATAGCGCTTACCTTCTTTCGCACCTTTACGATAATAAAGCGGTGCCAAATCCTTTGTGACGTATGACAACAACGTATCACGCATCAGGAACATCTTGTCGGCGCGTGAGTTACCGCGTGTTGTCAACGAAGAACGATAGGCATCCTTTCCATGATAGATACTGGAAACTGTGTACATCGTCGCTGTTCCTGCTTTCACCCATACAAACTTCCAGTTGAAATACAAGTTGTATGTCAGAAACTCACCACCATTGAATGCGGTGTTGCGGAAGGTACATTGACCTTTTGCGGTACTTACCGACAGCATCAGCAACAATGCTGTCAACAATGAATATCCTATTCTTCTTGTATCATTCATAATGCTAAATTTTTTCTTTATGACGTGTTGGTGGTTAAACCGTTTAATAATCACTACCAGTATGCTGCAGATAAGCGGGTAGCTCAATACCCAACTTGAGCGCTCGCTCTGCGTTGCGGTTCTTGATGGTTTTCTGTTTTTCGGCTTTTGCCTGAATGATGGCTCCAGGCTTCTGCTGATTGGCTGGACGCGCTGTCGGATTCCACGATAATCGCATATCCCATTTAGCACGACACTCGATCATTTCCGGATAGTAATACACCATTTCCGGCTGTCGGTCGGCTGCATAGTCGCCTGTATCCCAAATACCATTTCCATTCTCATCAACGAACATTCGAGCATAGTATTTCTCTGGTTTCATGAAGTCGAACTGTACGCTTCCGTCAGATGTCTTTATTTCTTTGATGGGCTTATCCTGACCGTTCAATAGTTGCACCACCAGATTTTTTCCTTCCATTCCGTTGATGGTGAAGATAATAGTGCTATATACATCGAGCGAAGGAACAGAGAAACCACGTTTGAATGGTGAATTCATCTTTCCATAGATATCCGTAAAGGCGGCAGAATCAACCTCAAGACTGTATTCCGTATCTGGTCGCCATTCACCCAATAGTTCATATCGGCGCGATTGGTGGGGTATTTCACGAATCAAGAAGCGCGACTTATACCACAAGGTGTCTATCTTGCTATACAAGTGTACCGCTGATGTGTCGATAGCTGCCACTGGCGACGGGATATCTATCAATACTGTTTTGTCTGGATCAAGTTGTCCTGGGAGCAGGAAGGACACTTCCAATGCCTTGGGCGGCATCTGCTCCTGATAAGGCTTATTCTGTTTTTTCAGTTTCTCTTGCTTCTTCTGCCACTTTTCATAATCCTCCTTCTCCTGTTTCTGTCGCTTCTCATACGATTGTTTGGCAAGAATCTGCAAGGTATCGTTTTGCTGTACCAGCACACCTGTGGTATCGGTCATCATATACCGCATCTGCACCAGCAAGGTATCTTGATTGATGAGTGTGGTATCTTTCAACCAATAGGTGATGGTGTCTTTCTTTTCGCTTGCCTCAATATGAAACGCATCGAAATCATCGAAATTCAAACCTTTGATTTCCGGCAGTTCAGGATTTCCATAAGTGAAAAACAAAGTGAAATGGTCAGGATCTGTTCGTTCAAACTTGATGAAATTGCGGTCGGTCTGTTCTTTCGTAAAGGCCCTTAACACGATATCATCCGGAAGGAAATGCGTATATCCGACAGGAATGATATTATCGATATGTAAGGAATCGCGCCAGATGGTGTCTTGACGAGTATCTGGTTTAAACGTCGGCACGATGATGTCATGATTGAATGCTATCTTTTCACCCTTCTGCTTGTATGCATAGTCGCCATCCATATCCTGAAGTGCATAGACTCGATAACTGCCTGGAGCAATACCTTTGATAACGAAATGTCCACGACTGTCGGTTCGGCTGACTCTCAGCAACTGCTGTGTGGTAAACAAAGTGTCTGTTCCCTTGAATGCCTCATCGCTAATGGGCTTTCCTGTTGCTGGATCGATGACATCGTTGATGGCATACAGGCCTACCTGCATACCTTTGACAGGTTCCAGATTCTCTGCTTCGACAACCGTTCCTGATATCTGTAATGTATCTATATGGTCACCTGTAGAGAATGTAAAGGCATAGTTGCCCATCGGATTGTCTTCCGTAAAGTCGCTGATAGCATCAGAGAAGTCGATGGTATAAGTGGTATTGGCTAACAACGAGTCTTTCAATTCCACTACAATACGCTTACCCTGTGCCTTGATTTCCGGCTGTTCCAATTGTGGAGGAGAGATAATCACTTTTTCAGACGGGTTGTCAATCTTCACATATTCATTAAAGGTAATCGTTATCTTCTTAGAATGTATATCGGTACCCTTATCTTCAGGTGATGTTGAGACAACTTTCGGAGGAAATTCGTCATACCATCCGCCATCAGGACTGCCCATACGGGCGCAAGATGAAATCATCCACACCAGCATGAGACCTAAAACAGATGTCCAAATTTCTTTCTTCATCTCCTTCTCTCCTTACTTCTTTACTCCTTCTCTCCTTATACCTTATTCATTTCCAACAACTCATCAATGGTCTTGCGGCTATTGGAAAGACGAGGAATCTTATGCTGACCGCCCAGTTTACCATGCAGTTTGAGCCAGTCATTAAACAAATTTGGTCGTGCCTGAACTATCTCTAACGGCTGTAAGGTAATATCTTTGAAGCGTTTTGCCTCATAGTCGCTGTTAATCGTTTGCAGCTTGGTGTCCAATAAACGTGCAAATTCCTGTATATCGGCTGGTTCTTTGTTAAACTCTATCAGCCATTGATGGCGGCATTTTGCATTTCCGTCCATATAGACAGGTGCTGCTGTATACTCAGATACCTCTGCCTGAGTCTGCTGACAAGCATAAAGGAGCCCTTTCTCAGCATTATCAACTATCAGTTCCTCACCAAATGCATTGATGAAATGTTTTGTACGGCCCGTAATAATAAACTTATACGGATTTTTCGAGGTAAAACTGATGGTGTCGCCGATGACATAACGCCACAAACCACAGGAAGTTGAAATCAGCATCGCATAGTTCTTACCAATCTCAACACCACTCAACGGCACAACATACTGGTTCAGCTCGTCAGTACCAATCAGCTCTTCGCTGAAATGCTCCATCGGAATAAACTCATAGAAAACACCATAGTCGAGCATCAGCAACATCGATGAATCCGTAGGATCATTCTGAATACCAAAGAATCCCTCACTGGCATTGTATGTTTCCATATAATGCATGTCGCTCTTGGTGATCAGCTGTTCATATTGATTGCGATAAGGACCGAAAGCAATACCGCCGTGGAAGAATACCTCCAGGTTCGGCCATACCTCTTCCAAATGCTGTTTACCTGTCAGTTCCAAAACTCTTACCAATACTGACATCATCCAAGAGGGAACACCAGAAATATTAGTGACGTTCTTGTTCATCGTCTCTTGGGCTATTCGCTCACGTTTCACCTCAAAATCAGATAACAGCGCTGTTTGTTTCTTGGGTACACGTACAAAGTTGGCCAACGGATTGATATTCTCAATGAGAATTGCACTAAGGTCGCCCACCAAACTATTGGGAAGATTGTAGTTTGGAGAATGACTTCCTCCGAGAATCAATGCCCGTCCGTCAAACAGCCTACTCTTGGGGTTGTTCTTCAGATAGAAGGCCACAGAGTCTTTTCCACCCATATAGTGAACCTGCTGCAAACCCTCAGAGGAAACAGGGATAAACTTCGATTTATCGTAGGTGGTTCCTGATGATTTCGCATACCATTTCACCTGACCTGGCCAAAGGATATCCTTTTCACCGTGTCGCATACGGTCGATATCGGCTTTCAATTCCTCGTATGAATTTACAGGAACATTCTGTGTAAATTCTTTATACGACTTTGTCGTACCAAACAGGTGCTGACGACCATATTCTGTATCTTTTGCACGAGAAAGCAGATATTTCAATACGTCGGCCTGCAGTTCTTCGCCCTGATGGATATGTTTCTCCAACTCTTTCTGACGACCGTAGAATGCTTTACCAACAATACTTGTTATACTCATATTCTCTACTTTTTATTTTGTCCTCTTGCTCCTTGCCCCTAAATAGCAGCATAAGCAGCATTCTCGGCGGCAGCAATAATCTCTGCCGCCGTCTTTTTCTGATGAGAGATGTTACTCAGGTCGAATTCGTCTTCCTCTTGTACGGCTGCCTTTGGTTTTTCTGCTGGCTCCGTAGTGCTTTCTCTCACAAAAGGAACCGGCTCTATATCAGGAACCATCACAATCGGTTCTTCCTCCATTTTGGTTCTTTGGGTTTTTGCTGCAAAGACACTATCTAAGAAAGAAGCGTTCTTCTTCAATTTCTCCAACGTCAGTTTCGATGCCAACTGTTGACTTTCCTTCTTCGAAAAGCCTGTGGCATCACAGCCCGTAATATTCTCTAAAACAACTTGATAATGGAAAATGGGATTGCTTTTTTCGTCGGTCTTCTCTTCCAACAAACGATATTGAAGGTTGATACGGTTTTTCTGTGCCCATTCCAACAACTTCGACTTGAAGTTGATTTCCTTGTAGGCAACCTTCTCGATATTGATCAGTTCTCCTAAGATACGCTTTTTCATAAACTTCATACACGCATCATAGCCATGATCCAAGTACAAAGCACCAACCAATGCCTCAAACGTATTACCGCCTAAATAATTGTTGTGCGATACGGTCGAACCACTCCATTTGAGAAAGCGCATGATGCCCATCTCATTGGCGATTCTATTTAATGTACTGCGCTGTACCAACTTTGAACGAGTATTCGTCAGAAAACCTTCTTTCTTTCCAGGAAAATGTTTGAAGACGATATCGCCTACAATGGCATCGAGAATGGCATCGCCCAAAAATTCAAGACGCTCATTGTTCAATGGTTTTCCCTTTAGCGTACGGCGCGCTACACTCTTGTGCACAAACGCTACCTTATAGTACTGTATGTTACGAGGGTATTGACCAGTAATTTTATATAAAGACAAATAAAGCTCCTTCTCCTTGCGGAAAGGGAGCTTTATTCTGCCAATGATGTTATTCAGCATATTTCTTGAAAATAACACATGCGTTATGTCCACCGAAACCGAAGGTATTGCTCATGGCTGCGCGAACCTCACGCTTCTGAGCCTTGTTGAACGTAAAGTTCAGTTTATAATCGATTTCAGGATCTTCATCACCCTCCTCGTGGTTGATGGTTGGAGGAATGATATCGTTCTTGACGGAAAGCACACAAGCCATTGCTTCTACTGCTCCGGCTGCACCCAACAAGTGACCAGTCATCGATTTAGTGGATGAGATATTCAGTTTATAAGCTGCATCGCCGAATACTTCCTTGATGGCTTTTGCTTCTGAAATATCACCTACATGTGTGCTGGTTCCATGCACATTGATATAGTCAATATCTTCCGGCTTCATCTGTGCATCTTCCAATGCTGCTTCCATCACTAATTTAGCACCTAATCCTTCCGGATGGCTGGCTGTGATGTGATAAGCATCAGCACTTTCGCCTTCGCCGACCATTTCTGCATAGATCTTAGCACCACGAGCCTTCGCATGTTCCAATTCTTCAAGAATCAGACAGCCGGCACCTTCAGCCATGATGAATCCGTCGCGGCTAGCGCTGAACGGACGGCTGGCCTTCTCTGGTTCATCGTTGCGAGTTGACAATGCTTTCATGGCATTGAAACCACCGATACCACACATACAGATAGCACTCTCTGCACCACCGGCAACAATGATGTTTGCCTTACCCAGACGAAGCAGGTTGAAGGCATCTGCCAAAGCATTGCTTGATGAAGCACATGCACTTGTGGTGGTATAGTTAGGACCGTGGAAACCGAAATGAATGGAAATATGTCCTGAAGCGATATCGGCAATCATCTTAGGAATGAAGAAAGGACTGAATTTCGGACCGTTCTCTTCGTTCTTTCCATAATATTTTACTTCTTCCTCGAAAGTACGGATACCACCGATACCTACGCCATAGACAACACCAATACGGTTTTTGTCTTCTTTCTCCAAGTCAAGACCTGCATCTGCCACACCCTGAATAGCTGAAACCATTGCCAACTGTGTGTAACGATCCAGTTTGCGTGCATTCTTTTTATCAATGTATTCATTGATATCAAGATTTTTTACTTCGCAAGCAAATTGGGTTTTACAAGGAGATGCATCAAAAAGTGTAATAGGACCTGCTCCGCTCTTACCTGCAAGGAGGTTTTTCCAAGTTTCTTCAGCATTATTGCCAAGAGGGGTAACGGCTCCAATACCTGTTACAACTACTCTTTTAAGTTCCATATATTTATAATAATGGTAATGAGGTTATAAGGTTGTAGGTTATGAGGCAATTATTTCGACTACCCAAAACCTTATAACCTTATAACCTCAAAAATACTTGTTGTATGACAAAATATTATTTTGCGTTTTCCTCGATGTATGAAATAGCATCGCCGACAGTGCCAATCTTCTCAGCTTTGTCATCAGGAATAGAGATACCAAATTCCTTCTCAAACTCCATGATAAGCTCTACTGTATCCAGTGAGTCAGCACCAAGGTCGTTTGTGAAACTTGCCTCTGGCTTTACCTCAGCTTCGTCAACACCAAGTTTCTCTACAATAATAGCTTTTACTTTGCTTTCAATTTCTGACATAATAGTTTCTTTTAAAATGTTTATAAATAATATTCTAATCAAAAATTCGCGTGCAAAGGAACAAAGAAATCTTTAATTATGCAAATATTTTGAAGAAAAAAGCACATCTTCTTGCACATTGTACCCTATATTGTGCAATTTCTTTCCTTTTTTTATTCCCTTTTTCTCTATTCAAGTGTAAATAAAACACATTTTTATACTCTCTGTTATAGGCTTTTTGACTATTTTTCCTTATTATCTTATTATCTTCACCTTCATAGAAATAATTTAGATATTCTATTGACTTTACATATATTTGACTTCGTCGAATATATTTTCGTTCGACAATAAAAATAAAAAAATGCTTTTTTCTTTTGTTTTATCCTCACTTATTCGTATATTTGCAACATAAACTTAAAACACGAACAAAATGTCTTTTACCAAACAAAGCAACGAAATCTTCAATCAAGTCATCAATGACTATCATGTAACCGACAATGTTGATACTCCTATCAACAATCCTTATGAGCGTGACACCATTGAAAATCGTTTGTATTTGAAGTGCTGGATTGATACTGTTCAATGGCATTTCGAAGACTTGATTCGCGATCCGCATATAGATCCATTAGAAGCTTTGCAACTGAAACGCAGAATCGACCAGTCCAATCAGGACCGTACAGACTTGGTTGAACAGATTGATTCTTATTTCAGACAGTATTATAGTGATGTAAAAGTACTCGACAATGCAACGATCAACACCGAGAGTCCTGCCTGGGCTATCGACCGTTTGTCTATCCTCGCGCTGAAAATCTACCACATGAAGGAACAGGCTGAGCGAACAGATGCATCAGAAGAACATCGTCAAAAATGCCAGGCTAAACTGAATGTACTGTTAGAGCAACAGGCTGACTTGAGCATCGCAATCGACCAGTTGCTGGATGATATTCAAGCAGGAAGAAAATACATGAAAGTATATCGGCAGATGAAAATGTACAACGATCCTTCTACCAATCCTGTACTCTACAAGAAATAGTGAAAACAGAACATATCCTTATCATTCGATTCTCTGCTATAGGTGATGTGGCAATGCTCGCACCTGTAGTCAGTTCGCTGGCAAAGCAGTATCCTCATATTAGGATTACTGTGTTGAGCCAACCTTTTGCTAAACCTTTCTTTGAAGGTCTTGCATCCAATGTGGGATTTATGGCTGCCGATATCAAAAAAGAATATCACGGCATTCATGGATTAAACAAACTCTTCAAACGATTGGCGGCAAAACATTTCACGGCTGTAGCTGATATGCATGGTGTACTGCGCACCCACTATTTGCGAATGCTGTTTAATGCAGCAAAATATAAAACTGCTCATATCGACAAACATCGTAAAGGCAAACAGCAGTTAGCTGCCCAGGAGAATAAAGTTTTCATACAGCAGCCCACATCGTTTGAAAATTATGCTGACGTATTGACTGCGTTGGGATATCCTGTCAAATTGGATTTCACTTCTCTTTTTAACGAAAACTATCCTGCTGTTGATATATTTCCCACGATTGGTGAAAAGAAAGCTGATGTAAAATGGATTGGCATCGCACCCTTTGCTGCCCATGAAGGAAAAATCTATCCCATCCAGAAAATGGAAAAGGTCATAGAAATGCTCGAACAACAATATCCTTCTTGCAGAATATTCCTGTTTGGCGGCAATAAAGAAAAAGAGCAATTCGATTCGTGGTGCCATATATATAAGAAATGTACGCGCGTAGCCAACGTGCTGACAGGTCTGAAAGAAGAACTTTCACTCATCCATCAGCTCGATGTGATGATTTCAATGGATAGTGCCAATATGCATCTTGCATCATTGGTCAATACGCCCGTTGTCAGCATCTGGGGCGCCACTCATCCATACGCAGGATTCATGGGATGGAACCAAAGCATAGACAATGCTGTTCAAATCGACCTTCCCTGTCGTCCCTGTTCTATTTATGGTAAAAAGCCGTGTTTTCGCAACGACTTTGCCTGTATGAACCTAATTGCACCAGAAACTATTGTAGAAAAAGTAAACCATATTATTAACAACTGATCCATGCCCTGAATATCAGGTTTTCCATATAAAGGAAGATTAAGGGGGGCTTTATTGATTATGAAAAAATATGTTTGTGACACTTGTGGTTATGTGTATGATCCTGAAGTAGGTGATCCAGATAACGGTATTGCTGCAGGAACAGCGTTTGAAGACCTGCCAGAAGATTGGGTTTGTCCACTTTGCGGAGTAGGAAAAGAAGATTTTTCAGAAGAATAAGAGAACCCCCCATAATGGGGGTTTTTTTATTTTAAAAAAGTTGTGGAAAACTATGTGGATAAAGATAGGAATAACTTTTTGATAATTCACAATTCCAAGGGTAGTATTCATAACTTGCGGAAAACGAACTCTTTTTGAGAAAGATTTCTATAAGTTTTCCATAGTTTTATGACGAAAAAAGTTATAAACTTATTATCTTTGCAACCAAATAAAGATTTTGTGGATAAGTAAAGTTAATGATTGATTATCAGAAAGAAATAAATAAGGAGATGTGTTGATAACTGTTGACTATTGGTTGATAAACAAAATACCAAATATTTGAGTAGAAAGTTTTAAACATATCAACAGCATATCATCATCATATTCTTTTTTTTCTTTTTAAAAATAAAAAGATAATATATAAATGTTGTGTGGATATGATCAAGAATGAATGGATTGAAAAAGGTTTTATTGACGAACCCGTACATTTGCCAGAAGGATGTGTATCGGAAGAAGAATTTCTGAAAGCTGAAATTAGAAAGCTTTGTCATGAGAAAGATGCTATTATCCTTGCACACTATTATACCAAGAAGGAAATTCAAGAGATTGCTGATTTCATTGGTGACTCATTGGCTTTGGCAAGAAAAGCAGCCAACACAGATGCTAAAATCATGGTGATGTGTGGCGTTCATTTTATGGCAGAAACCTGCAAGATACTATCTCCAGAGAAAACGGTGATCGTTCCTGATTTGAATGCCGGCTGTTCGTTGGCTGACAGTTGTAAAGCTGAAGATTTGAAAAAATACAAAGATGAACATCCTGGATATAAGGTTGTAAGTTATGTGAACACGACTGCTGCTGTGAAAGCATTGACGGATGTCGTAGTGACGAGCGGCAATGCGAAGAAAGTAATTGATTCTTTTCCACAGGATGAGAAACTGATATTCGGACCTGACTATAATTTGGGTAATTATATAAACAGCGTAACAGGCAGAAAAATGCTGCTTTGGCAAGGCGGCTGTCATGTTCATGAGCGTTTTTCCGTAGAAGAAATTATCAAACTGAAAAAACAGTATCCTGAAGCAGTTGTGATGGCGCATTTAGAGTGTAAAGCTCCTGTGTTGGCTGCTGCTGATGTGAAAGGCAGTACGGCAACAATGTTGACGTATGCCCAAGAACATCCAGAAGTGAAAGAATTTATTGTGGCTACGGAATCAGGTATTCTGCATGAAATGGAGCGCACTTGTCCTGACAGACATTTCTATCCAGTTCCACCTGAAATCAGCGAAGGTTCTGTGGGTTGTTCCTGCAATGAATGTGAATATATGAAGATGAATTCCTTACGGAAAATCTATCATTCTCTTAAGAACGAATGGCCACAGGTTGAGGTGGATGAAGCAGTTCGTGTAGAAGCTTTGAAACCTATTCAACGGATGTTAGAACTGAGTTAGTCCAGACTAAATAAGGGAGGAAATCATGGTATCTGTGATTGTTCCTATCTATAACGCTGCGTCAACAATTCAAGCATGTATAGAAAGTATTCTGAATCAATCTGAAAATGATTTGGAATTGATACTTATTGATGACGGCAGCACAGATGAAAGTGGAACTATCTGTGATACTTATCTTGAAAAGGATCAGCGCGTAAGGATTATCCATCAGGAAAATAAAGGCAGAACAGTAGCTCGTTGGAATGGCGTCAAACAGTCATCAGGAGAATGGTTAACATTCGTTGATGCAGATGATACGCTTCCTGTTCATGCTATACAATATCTGCTTCAGGGAAGCGATGATGATAGCGATATTGTTTTTGGTAATGGATATAGTCTTTCTCCTGAGAAACGCACTCATATTCCTATAGAAGAATTTCGCCATTTAGCTGTTCGTGCCGATGGGATGATTGGTGTACCTTGGGGAAGTCTATACAGACGAACGGTCGTAACTGAATATTTATTTGATTTACCTCGTCATATGATGATGGGTGAAGACTATATTTATTGGCTTCGTTTGGTATTTACTACAGAAAAACCTGTGCGTATTGTCTATGAACATGTATATGACAAGGGTGATGATCATACCAGTAATGTGTTTCAATGGACAGCTGACTATTGTTATGAGTTGAATGAATGGCGAAAGTCGGCTGTTCCTGTTGACCTGCAGAATATTTATTTCGATGATATGCTTTCAGACAGAATAGCCAATTTGTTTGCAGTATCTGTTTGCTGTCATCGGAAAGAATGGAAAAAAAGTCGTTTCTATCAGGATATTCTGGATGATTTAAAAACATCAAACAGGCGTTTTTCTTTGAAGCAGAAATTGTTTTTAGCAATGCCGAAAGCTATTAAAAAATGCATGATTATGCGTTAAAAGCCTATAAAAAAGGTTTAATAGAAAAGGAAAAAAAATAGATAAATAGTTTTTTTAAGTACCTAATATAGTGATATTTATAAATTTATCGTTGGAAAATTAATGAGAAAATAGGGTTCTAAAATTATGTAAAACCCATTTTTCTGGCTCCTATTTTTTAAGTACCTTTGCACTCAATAACAAAAGTATAGGCACTTTTGCCTATCAAAAAATAAGAGAGTAAACATGATTTTTAAGAAAGTATTTGTATTTACATTGATGATATTTATGTCTTCTTCTTATGGATTTGCTAATCCTGGTCAGGAAGAAGAGAACGACAACCAAAAGAATATAGAACAATCTGATGAACCAATGGATTGGTATGATGCTGATTCAGAGTTCGAAGCACTTTTCAACGTAACAGGTAATCAGATTATCGAGCATGCGAAGAAATACATAGGACGTCCTTATCGTCACGGTAGTATGGGTCCGTCATCCTTCGACTGTTCTGGTTTCACCTCTTATATATATAAAAGCCTCAACATCCGATTGAATCGCACCAGTCAGGATCAATACCGTCAGGGTATCTCTGTGAACAGGGACGAGCTGGAAGTAGGTGATTTGGTATTCTTCAGCAACACCAATTCTAGTCGTCGTGGCATCAGTCACGTTGGTATTGTGTATTCAATAGAGCCAGACGGCAGTTTTAATTTCATTCATGCAGCCTGTCATTCAGGTATCACAATATCGAATATCAACGAAGCTTATTACGCAAGAAAATATAGCGGAGCAAAACGTATATTGTAAGTTCACTATAAAAACTCCTCAACTTGAGGAGTTTTTTTTATCTTACGATAGCAATTTTACAAACGGTACCGCTTGATCCGTCTTGTGTAGCGGTTTCAACAAAATAAACACCACTAACAACACGTTTACCTTTCAGGTCTGTTCCATCCCAAGTAAACATACCACCATTACTTCTTCCCTGTGCGACGAGAACACCGTTGGAGGTAACTATCTTTACGTCGGCATCATAAGAAAGGCCTGTAACGGTAATTAAACCCGTATAATCAGGTTTTACTGGATTGGGATAAGCATAGACATTATCTTTGTTCATCTCTTCTGAAGGTTCTGTAGCATCACTCATATATGAGCAGAGACCTTTATCTGTGCCGAAAAATACTTCACCTGTTTGTGGATCGAGGGCGATAGACTGGATATAGTCGGAGATGATATCGCTATTGGATACGGTGAAATGATGTATTTCTGAATAGTTGTCTTCGCTGATTAGATAGACACCCAGTCCGTTGGTACCAAACCATTTACGGCCGCCTCCATCGACAGCCATACAGGTTACGTCAACACCAGTGAGCAGATAGTCGGCAAGATTGGTACCGTCGTTACGAGGAACTTTGATTTGGTTAAATATATCATTATCTGTGCCTATCTGGTTAGCAGGAAGTTGTAAAGGACCCATATTGGTACCAATCCATATATTACGGTCTTTGTCTTCTGCGATACATCGAACGAAGGTCACATTGATGGTTGTTGCGTCTTCATTCACAAAAGAATTATAAAGCTTGATACCTTCTGTTGACGGCTGATAGCAAATCAATGCAGTTTTATTCCAATGTTCGTTGATAAACCACATCAGTCCTCTGCTGTCGAAGAAAATATCCTTCATATTCTGCAGAGAGGTATTAGGTGAAATCATCAGTTCTGATTTGAAAAATGATTTCCATTGATTGTTTTTATCGAGTTGTAATATATTGTTATCTGAATAACTGTTTAAACACCAAAGATTACTGGAGTTATCAAACTTGATACCTTGTGTTAGCACATAGTCTTTGTTACCGCCTCCAACAGAAGAAGCTACTAGCAGAGGACTATTGTCAATGTTATAATGCTTGACAAACTGTGCATTTTTGAATTCATAGAGTCCTGTTCGTCCGCTGGCGTAAACATGATTTTTATCTATAGGATCCACATCTACTTCAGACAAATCCATGTAAGAATGACCAGTCAGTTCAGCAATATTATCTTGATAGATAGTCCATTCATTGTTGTCTAACACCTGAATAGTACCAGGACGGCAAGGATCGTAGGCAGCTCCAAACACACCATTACAGGTATATAGTCTTCCTTGTGTGAAGCGCATAAATCCAAAGTAATTGTATTTGGGTCCTCCTGGATTGAGCGTTTGTGCCAAAGCCAGCAGTTCAGGGTCGATAGTCTTCGTTTTTGGAATGTAGTCCCCTACCCTGCTCCAATTACTTTTATCCAACAGATTGTCTGTCATCAGTCCACGATAGAGTCCGTTGGTACTTGATGCAGCATAGATATAATTGTTTTCCACGTAGCTGTAGTCAACTCTGAAACCAAGATTATAGGTATTGGTGATTTCTGCTTTAGACACATTGACAATCACTATACCGAATCCTGTGGAGAGATAGGCGTATTGTCCGTTGATGTCGATGCTGTAAACGGTTTTGTTTTCTGTCATCGATTTGTTGTAGTAATCAGACAGATTGGTGATATTATCTGACTGATCCAGTATATCGATGTTGTTGTTGCTGTAGAGAATCACCAAACTTTTAGCTCCCTGACACCAGGCAATGTGTGAAATACCGCAGTCAGACAAAGTATTTGCCTTATCGTAGGTTTGAATACTTTGGTCATTGGTGTTGTATGAATAGAGATTATCTGAGGCAAGCACATATAATATATTTCCACCTTTCTCTATTTCCTTGATATCATGATAAGCCATATAAGCTTTCCACGTACCAATCTCAGCAGCGTTGCCATTGAGAATAGACAATCTCAATAATGATAAGATTAGTAATGCAACGATAGAAAAACCTCTTTTCATATCACCTCTTTATTACGAATTATGAACTCTATACAAATGAACTCTAAACAATGAACGATGAATAATCAAAGTCTCTTTAGCCAATTAGCCAGTTTGGTAACTGCCCGTGCGCGATGACTAATCTGATTCTTCACCTCGTAGCCTATTTCAGCAAAGGTTTTATTGTATCCTTCAGGTTGGAAGATAGGATCGTAGCCAAAACCTTCTCCGCCTCGTTTGCTGCGGATAATTTCACCATTGACGACACCTTCGAAAGTAGTAATCTTTCCATCGATAATCAAAGCAATAACCGTACGGAAGCGAGCTTTACGATTCTCTTCATTCTCCAGTTCTGTCAACAACTTCTTCATGTTAGCCTGCGAGTCGTGACCAACTCCATCAGCATATCTGGCACTATAGACACCAGGAGCACCTCCCAATGCTTCTACCTCCAAACCAGTATCGTCAGCAAAGCAGTTTACGTGGTATTTGTTATACACCCATTCTGCTTTCATAATGGCATTGTCCTCAAGCGTTTGTCCTTTCTCTGGAATATCATCATTACAACCCAGTTCTTTGAGTGATACAATCTCAAACTTATCACCTATAATCTTTCTGACTTCGTTGAGTTTGTTTTTATTGTTAGTAGCGAATACGATTTTCATTTTCTTCTTATCTTTAACATTTACCCTCATTTCATCGAAACCTTCACCAAAGACACCAATAACAGCACTCTGACTGACAAAGGCATTTGGGTCGATCATCTTAATCAAACGGAAAATATTGACGCTCTCGTTCTTCTTGGCAAGGATACAAAGAACCTTTCTCTCCTGTCCTGTGAACCAGCCGTGAGCATCGAGAATGGTCACACCATGATTCATCTTGATACCAATAGCGTTGGCTATTTCCTGATACTTGCTGGAGAAAATCATGAACTGTACGGATTGACGGCGTGCATTCATCACATAATCGAGTACATAATTCTCCATCGCCATTACGCAGAAGCCAAACATCACCTTATGTGCTCGTTGCAGATAGGTACCAAACTGTGGGAAGAACATACAGGAACCGATGATACAGAAGTCTGCAGCAATCAGTACAGAGCCTAACGATACGTTTGGATGATATTTGTTTACGCTAGCAGCAATCACATCTGTACCACCTGTTGAGCCGTTATTCATAAAGACGATAGCGAGTGCAATACCTGTTAGCATACATCCGATAATCATCGACATGAAGTCTTGTCCTTCACCCATCAGCTTAAACGGCATTCCATTCGCCTGTTTGGGAATGATATCCTGAGCGAAAGCCAACATAAAATAGAGCATAAAGATGGCAAAGATGGTCTTCATCAGGAACTTGACACCCAGTATTTTCAGGGCAACAATCAGCAAAAAGCCGTTGATGATAATATATGTGTTTTCCAAATGGAATCCTGTGGC
>CADCPZ010000083.1 GCA_902803475.1 uncultured Prevotellaceae bacterium | reverse complement strand
TTTTCGTGTTGGCTCTTTTCATACGAATTCTTTTCATTTACTATTTATAAAACACTTTTACTTTTCGATGCCGAAATCTGCTTGTTGATCTTGCACTTCCTGCAACAATTTGGCTTTCTGCTCACCTGTAAGCTCTTGAGAGGTATTGATTGAGGAGGGGTGGATGTTGGATACAGAATGCTGGGTGTTGGAAGATGCAGATGGAATTGTACCAGTCAGGAACTGACCAGTATAAGGAACGCTTTCGATCTCCAAATCGGCGGGTGTTGGCGCATGGGTGCCAGGGAATTGCACCTCTGCATGAATCTTGATTTTACCTGCCTTTCGTGTGCTGCGAATCAAAACGGGAGCACTCCCCCACTCAACAGCACGAGGATTGGCATTGATAGAAGCATCACCGATGATTTCTCCTTCACCTTCAACAGAGAATACAATATTCTCTTTTGCCAAACGACGAACATGCCCGTTGTCATCAGTAACCTCACAGATAACGACCACAAAGTCGCTACCATCAGCAACCAAAGGTTTATCCATCAGCGTATCGATTCCTTGAGTTGGTTGGTCAAGGCGAAGGCGCAGTTTTGTACTTCTGCGCGAGGGCATACGAACGTCCTCACACACCACTTTCCCATCAATGATTCCCTCCGCCTTCATATTGACTTTCTGCCAATTTTTCTTTGTATAGCTATAATCGCGAGCTTCCCAGAAATCCCATACATTTTTGAATGTTACAGGCTGACGATAGTTCGCATTGATGGCAACAAATTCGGGAGCAGTGTTAGCAAGTTCAGAATTCTTTACACCTTTCACTGGCAATGTCCATGACTTTTCACCATCATATATAGACAGACGAACACTATCACAATTACTGAATACGGTCACATCTGTATCGGAGAATTGTGTCATTTCATGAGCGATATGCACCAACGGAGTGGCTGGATTTTGTGACGCAAACATATAGAAAGCTGTCTTTGGCTGCCGGAAAGCATCATAAATACCACCCCAATATGGATCTGGATGATAACCGCGTTGATGATCGAACGGATGCCATTGTGCTCCACCGATAAACTGTCCGGTCGTACGATACATCTCTTCGGTGGTCTTGGCCAAAGAAAATGCCTGCGTCAACTGGGGTTTCTCACCCCACGAACGGCTGGCACGATTCAAATTATTATGTGCATACCAGTCATCAACATATTCTCCGAACTCACGGGTGAAGATACACTGTTTAGGCTTATCGGCCTTCTCATCATCACCAGGCCATCCATATACAACATCATAGTTCTCACTGACTCCTGCCGAATGCATGTCGGCCGCAGCTACAGGGCGATAAGGATAGGGATATTCATCTTTTGTAATCTGCAGGGACTTTAAAGAGAACTCCAACGGATAGCGAGTTTCATTCAAAATAGGCTCCCACATCAATACAGAGGGATGGTTACGGTCACGGCGAATAATCTCACGGGTATTCTGTAAGACGCGCTCTTCAAAGATAGCATCATTCTTATTCCAATATTGCCAGCCAGGTGTGGCCACGATTATAAAAATACCCAGTTCGTCACAGGCATCCATAAATGAAGGATCCTGAGGATAGTGTGCTGTTCGAATGATATTGAAACCAGCTTGTTTCAGTCGGACAACATCCCGCCATTGTTGACTATTGGGCACTGCATTACCCACATAAGCAAAGTCCTGATGACGATTGGCACCGACAAACTGACGATATCGTTTTCCATTGAGATAGAATCCAGGTTCTAAATGACTGCCTGATTGATCAGTTTTATCTGCATTGACAAATTCAAACGAACGAATACCGATTTTCGTCATGCCACCATCAAGCGTCTTCCTTCCTTCGTTAACTCTTGTGACTATCTTATACAAATAAGGGGATTCGGGTGACCACAAATGAGGCTTTGCCACCACGATCTTTTGTTTTGCAACAGCCGTTCCTCCTGCAGGAACAATCATCTTAGAACTTGTTTCCTTGATTTTCTTTCCCTGTGCATCAAGAAGAGTTTGCACAACGACAACATGGTGTGCAACATTGTCCATGTTACGAAGATCAGTATCAATCAACACATCAGCACGCTTTTCGCTGATATCCTCATAATGAACGAAAATACCTCCGCCGGCCACACGATTCTCTATCATGGCATCAGAGATCGACACATCGTTCTTACCAATGAGCCACACATCCCGATAAATACCACCATGATAGGCAAAATCCAACGTATATTGTGGTTTCCCCGGTGGATAAAGATTGTCATTGCTATTATCGGTCATCACAGCTACCAAACATGTGTCACCTTTGTGCAATCCCATTTCACGCAGGTTGACAATGATGGGCAGATAACCACCGAAATGTTCTGTAGCCAATCGTCCATTGACGTAGATTTTCTGCTTTCCCATGATGGCCTCAAAGTGCAGCTCTGCAAGATTAGATGGCACCACAAAGTGTTTCCTGTACCAAGCGACACCCTGATAGTTGCGACAGCCAGAAGCCTCAGCAGGTTCCAATTTCACACAATGCGGCGTACTGACGACCTCCCAGCCTGCATCATCGAAAGCCACAGTCTCAGCCCCTTCTGTATCACCAAGATGGAAAAGCCAATCTGGATTAAAATTCCAGACTTCCCTTCCCTGATTATCAATGGGGAATAATCCTGCAACGGAAACATCGCTTTGAGCTATGGCAACATTTGACATTGCACATAGCATGGTCATGATAAAGAATGTTCTTTTAATCATTTTATCGTTTATTTACCAATTGTCTGTTCTAAAAGAAGATACAGGAAGACCGTCGTGCATCAAGTCGCCATCGACCCAATCCTTGAAGGCATAGCGAACAGCCAAAGGACTCTTGACTTTATCGCACACCACATAGACACGATTACGAGACACCCATACTTTCGTGGCAGGATGGAACTTATGGTCTGCTCCAGCCACCTCGAAGTTCTTGGATGTGGTGCCGTGCTCAAAATATACCCACTCCTTCGAGCGGTCGAAGGCTACCACCGCGGTGTCATTCTGGAAAGTTACCTCTTTATATGTAGCGAATTCCGGCAAACCCTTTTGCCCATAGGTATTTGCAAGAGCGAGAATAGCCAATCGTTCACCGGCCTGACGTTTCTTCCTCGGATGAATGCCATATTCCAATCCGGCATCCATCAACACTGCCATGCGTGCATTGGAAATCATGGTCTCTGCTTTTGCCTGCTGCTCACGAAGATACTGACTATCCTTCCATTGTATTAGCGAGTAGTCGTAAGGGGCTATCTGACAATAATAGAAAGGGAAATCACCTTGTTTCCAGTCACTGCGCCAACCTTCTACCATTGCCTTCAACAATTCGGCATAGTAATCAAAACGAGGAACATTGTCTTCACCCTGATACCAGATGGCTCCTTTGATACAATAGCCGACAAGAGGTTTCAGTTGTCCAAAGTATAACGCAGAAGGACAGCGTTGCTGCAATTTCTTCATATCCTCTTCCGTGACATGCTGATTGACCTTGGGGAACGCCTTCAGCCACTCTGGCGCCATCCAAGCCTCGCAGGCAGAACCGCCCCAAGAGGTGACGATAAGACCTACAGGTACATCGAGCATTGAACGCAAAGCCTTACCAAAATAGTAGGCAGTAGCCGAGAAGTCGCGAACGCTGGCACTATTGGCCTCATTCCACTGACCTGTCACATCCCATTCTGGGGTTAACGACACATGACGCTTGACAGTAAACAACCGCAGTTGACTATCCTTACAATGCAAAAGTTCTTCCGTTGTTCCCTCAACTGGCTGTTGCTTGAAACCTTTCATCTGCATCTCCATATTCGACTGACCGGCACATATCCACACTTCACCAATCATAATATTGTGCAAAGTGAAAGCAAGACCAAGTCCTGATGAATTACGGGAAGATGAGTTGGAAGGTGCTATGGCAAACGTGATCTCATAAGGACCGCCAGCCTTGGGCGTTTGTATCTTTACAGAGAAATTACCGTCTTGATCGACAGGTGCTGAATAGGATTTCTTATCCCATGAAGTGATAACAACAATGGTTCTTCCTTTATCCGCCTTGCCCCAGATATTACACTCGGTTTGTTGTTGCAATACCATATTATCGCCAAACATCTTTGGCAATACGACTTTAGCGCTTACGCTAAATGATAAACAACAAATGATCAATGATAAAAAAATACGTTTCATATTCATGTAATCCGTTAATCTGATATCTTTATAATGGGTTGTTCGAGGAGTCCCGCAGGCAACAAATCGTCTCCTTTTGTTCTATAGCGTGCGTTGGTCCATATCCCTTCGTAGGGCGCCTTGCCTGCATCCAAGCCTCGCAGGGCATTATGCCACGTGTTGACTACCTCGATTTCTATCGTGTTCTTGCCTTTCTGCAAGGCACCAGTAATCTCTACCTCATAGGGAGCTGTCCACGCAATACCGCAATCCTTGCCGTTGATCCATACATGGGCGATATCCTTCACGTTGGGCAGCGACAGCCAGACACGCTTCTGCAGCATCTCTTTCTTCTTCAGTTTCCATGTTGTCGTATAACGAGCATGTCCGCTGAAATAGCGTATTCTGTCGTCCTCATGCTTACTCCAGTCGAAAAGTGACTGTTTTTTCAACGTGATACCACTTTCCTTAAAAGCGATATCATATTGATTTCCGCCATTTTCTATGCAAGAAAACGTTGTTTTCTCTTGTGGGAAAAAGTGTTTTCCAAGCTGGAAAACATTTTTTTCTCCCATAAAAACAAACGCAGAACCGCAAGGAGCCAATGTGATCGTGCCCTGATAGTCGGATGATTCATCAGTCAGCGGGTTGTAAATAACGGTATCTCCTTTGCTCTGGCGGAAGATTGGTGTGAACGTTTGCTCTTTATCCGTTTGGTTTGAGAGGAAGTATATATCAAAATCATTACCTGCACGATGAGCAAAAGCAATACCTTCAGGCAGGATAACGTCAGGAATCACATTCTTCAACTGGGCATCCTCATAGGGCTTGTCGATAATCAGTATCCCTTGTTGGCGCAATTCCTCGATGCGAGTTCTTGCTTCTGCCGACACGAGTGTCCCCTCTGGAACCACCA
>CADCPZ010000082.1 GCA_902803475.1 uncultured Prevotellaceae bacterium | reverse complement strand
TAACAGTTGCTGATATAACGGAGACAATCGTTCATCAAGCGTGAAGGCCTCATGAGCGATATCGCGATAAAACGTCAGGGGAAAGAAAAGTTTTTTATCCTGAATGGGCGACGCCATATTTTGATGGTTCTCTGCAACACGTACCTGTGCTTGCGCCAGTGAATCCATATATGCTTGTACAAAATTATTGTTTTGTGCATGCAATACAAGAGTACATGTCAACAGCCATGCGAGCCATAATTTTCTCATAAATCCATGTAATTTATTTGCAAAGGTACAATTATGTGAGTGAAAAAACAAATTTTCTTTTGCATTTCTCTTACTTATTTGTACCTTTGCACCTTGTTATATATAAGCGAAATCAAAAATCATAAAGAATAATGGACAAGAATACAGTATTAGGATTTGTGCTCATTGCAGCCATACTGATTGGATATGGTTGGTGGGCACAACCGTCAGATGAACAAATTGCACAGCAGCGTGAACAGTTTGTAAAAGACTCCATTGCGGCTGTTAACAAGAAAAAAGAGGCTGCAAAGAAACAGGTTGCTGCTCAAAAAGCAAAAGAGGCAGCCCTCGTTGACTCCGCAGCCCTGTTCCACACAGCGATGAGTGGCAAGGCTCAGGATATTCAGCTGAAGAATCAGAAGCTCTCGCTCACCATCTCTACGCAGGGTGGTACCGTAAAGAAAGTGATTCTTAACGGCTACACAGGACATAATATCACCCCAAAAGGTAAGGGTGAAGAGAGCAAAGACCTGTTGCTCTTTGACAGCAATGACCAGCAGCTGACTTACACACTGGTCGCCAAAGATCAGAATATCAGCACCAAGGATTTATTCTTCACACCGACCAACGTCACCGATTCAACGGTAACGCTGACGGCTGTAGCTGGTGAAGGAAAGACGCTTGTCATGAACTACCATTTGGGTAAGGACTATATGCTCCACATGGACATGAGGGCTACGGGTATGGCCGGACTTTTCGACCCCAACACCAAACAGATGAGTATCGACTGGCACGGAATGTGTCGTCAGCAGGAGTTAGGCTATACGTTTGAAAGCCGCTATGCTACATTGACTTACAAGGAGAAAGACAGTTCTACCGATCACTTGAGCGAAACATCTGAAACACGCGATGAAGTCATTGAAGAAGCTTTAGACTGGGTGGCTTTCAAAGACCAGTTCTTCACTTCCATCATGATTGCTAAGACTGATTTTGCTTCCAATGCCATGATGAGCAGCATTCCACAGGCTAAAGACTCTGGCTATCTGAAAGAGTATCAGGCAAATATGAAAACATTCTTCGACCCCAGCGGCCAACAGCCTACGGAGTTTGAATTCTACTATGGTCCCAATGATTTCCAGATTCTCAAGAACGTAGAAGAGGAAAGCACTTTCGGTAAGGATCTTGAGTTGCAGAAACTCGTTTATTTAGGTTGGCCGATTGTCCGTTGGATCAACCGTTTCTTCACCATCTACGTCTTCGACTGGTTGTCAAAGGTGTTCCCGATGGGTATCGTGCTGATTCTCATCACCCTCTTGCTGAAAGCGATTACTTTCCCGTTGGTCAAGAAGAGCTACATGAGTTCTGCAAAGATGCGTGTACTGAAACCCAAATTGGAGGAAGCCACCAAGCAATACGACAAGCCTGAAGACCAGATGAAGAAGCAGCAGGAAATGATGCAACTCTATTCCAAATATGGGGTAAGTCCGCTGTCTGGCTGTCTGCCTATGCTCATTCAGATGCCTATCTGGATTGCGATGTTCAACTTCGTGCCGAACGCTATCCAGCTGCGTGGTGAGAAATTCCTGTGGATGGACGACCTGAGCACTTACGACCCCATTCTCCAGTGGGAGTCTAATCTGCCGCTCATCGGCGACCACTTGTCTTTGACGTGTGTACTATTCTGCGTATCCAACCTGCTCTATTCTTGGATGACGATGCGCCAGCAGCGCGACCAGATGGTTGGTCAGCAGGCACAGCAGATGAAGATGATGCAATGGATGATGTTCCTCATGCCTGTCATGTTCTTCTTTATGTTCAACGACTACTCCAGCGGTTTGAATTTCTATTATTTCATCTCTCTCTTCTTCTCTGCAGCGATCATGTGGACATTGCGCAAGACCACCAATGATGAAAAGCTGTTACAGATTCTGGAAGCCCGTTATCAGGAGAACAAGAACAACCCCAAGAAGATGAGTGGTCTGGCAGCCCGTCTGCAAGCGATGCAGGAACAGCAGGCTGAAATGCAGCGCAAGCGCGAGGAACTGCAACGTAAACGCAAGGGTCTTACCCATTAACCCATTAGCCCCATAAACCATGAAGATTGGATTTGATAACGAAAAGTATCTGAAGATACAATCTGAGAACATCAAGAAACGCATCGCCCAGTTCGACGGGAAACTGTATCTGGAACTTGGTGGCAAACTCTTTGACGACCACCATGCATCACGCGTTCTTCCAGGTTTCAAGCCCGACTCAAAACTCCGTATGTTCGGACAGTTGCGCGACAGCATAGAAATCGTCATTGTCATCAGCGCAGAGGATATCGAAAAGAACAAGGTACGTGCCGACTTAGGCATCACTTATGACGAGGATGTGCTCCGTCTGCGTGAGGAATTTATGAGTCGCGAGTTCAAAGTGGGTTCTGTGGTCATCACACACTATAACGGACAGCGTACAGCCGACCAGTTCCGTCACCGTTTGGAACGGATGGGCATCAAATCCTACATCCACTATCTCATCGATGGTTATCCACACAATGTGGAACTGATTGCCAGCGACGAGGGATTCGGCAAGAACGACTATGTGGAAACAGAACGCCCACTGGTCATCATCACGGCCCCTGGTCCTGGTAGCGGCAAAATGGCGGTTTGTCTCAGCCAGTTGTATAATGAAAACAAACGTGGTATCCGAGCTGGTTACGCGAAATTTGAAACATTCCCAGTATGGAATCTGCCACTCAAACATCCTGTCAACATCGCATACGAGGCGGCGACGGCCGACCTGAACGATGTGAATATGATTGACCCCTTCCACCTTGAAGCTTATGGCAAGACAGCCATCAACTACAATCGCGATATTGAGATATTCCCTGTACTGAATGCCCTCTTTGAAGGTATCTACGGAGAGAATCCCTACAAGTCGCCAACTGATATGGGTGTAAATATGGTAGGATTCTGTATTAGCGATGATGAGGTATGCTGTCAGGCTTCCCGCGATGAAATCATCCGTCGTTATTACACCGCTACGAATAAACTGGCTAACGGTAGCGACAACGAAAATGAAATCAAGAAAATTCGTCTGCTGTTCAATCAGGCGAAAATCACCACCGCCAATCGTCGAACGACGACAGCTGCCTACGAAAAGAAGATTGAGACTGGCCACAATGCCACAGCCATCGAACTGGATGACGGCACAATCATCACAGCAAAGACAACACCGCTGCTCGGCTGTAGTGCTGCCCTGCTGTTGAATGTTACCAAATACCTGGCAGGCATCGACCATGATCTGAAACTCATTCCTCAAAGCATGATTGAGCCAATCCAGAAGACCAAGACAGAATATCTGAAAGGTAAGAACCCACGCCTCCATACCGATGAGGTGCTGGTAGCCCTTTCCGTACTCTCTCAGCACGATGAGAACTGCCGTCTGGCATTGGAACAGTTGCCGCTGCTTCGTGGTTGTCAGGTACACAGCACGGTGATGCTCAGCGAGGTCGATCATAAGATATTCAGCAAGCTAGGCTGTGGTGTCACCTGTGATCCTGTCAAGAAAAAAAGATGACAGGCCATTATCCAAGAAAAGACACAATAAAATATGTATATGAATAAAACGATGATTGCGCTGGCATTATCATTGGGTTTGATGATGCCTGCAAACACTAACGCTCAAGAAATGATTGGCAAGAACAACATCAAACTGGAAAGCGACCAGATGACTCCTGAGGCTTTGTGGGCGATGGGGCGTATTGCAACCGCAAAACCATCACCCGATGGCAAAAAGATTGTCTTACAGACAGGCTACTATAGCGTCAAGCAGAACAAGAGTCACCATGTGCTCAGCATGATGGATGCCGATGGTTCCAACCAGTGCCAACTGACAACAACCAGTAAGAATGAAACCGATCCTGCATGGATTGAGCACGGCACCAAGATTGCCTATCTATCTGATGGGCAGGTGTGGAAGATGAATCCTGACGGCACCAACCGCCAGCAGCTCACCCATGATGCTGTAGAAATCGAAGGTTTCAAGTTCTCGCCCGATGGCAAACAGATTATCCTCATCAAGAGTCTGCCCTATCATGGTAGCATTCAAGAGAACCCTGCCGACCTGCCGAAAGCAACAGGACGACTGGTAACCGATATGAACTACCGCCATTGGGACCATTATGTGGAAACCATCGCTCATCCGTTTGTCGCCAATGTGTCGGCAGAGGGTATCGATACTGGAAAAGACCTGTTGGAAGGAAAGCCCTACGAATGTCCGATGGCTCCCTTTGGGGGTATCGAACAGCTCGACTGGAGCACCGATTCCAAGCACATTGCTTATACCTGTCGCACGAAAGAGGGTGTGGAATATGCCATTTCTACCGATTCCGACATTTTCCTGTATGACACCAACACCAATCAGCACCAGAATCTCTGTAAACCAGCAGACTATGTGGCTCCAAAGGTTGATGCCACCAAGACGATGGCAACACAATCCGTCAACAGCAAGGAGAATCTGAAGAACAATGTCGGCTACGACACCAATCCGCAGTTCTCACCCGATGGTCAATATGTAGCGTGGTTGTCGATGGAGCGCGATGGATACGAGAGCGACCGCAACCGTCTGTGTGTCTATAACTTGACGACAGGCGAGAAGAAATACATGACAGAAAGCTTCGATTCGAATGTGGATGATTTCTGCTGGTCGGATACGAAGGACGCGATGATTTATTTCATCGGCGTCTGGCACGGAACAGAAAACCTCTATGCCATCAATTGGAAAGGGGAAGTAAAACAACTCACCGACAACTGGGCTGACTTCGGTTCTGTACAAATGCTTGGCGACAAGAAACGTCTGCTGATGGAACGCCACAGCTATACGGAGTGTGCCGACCTGTATCTTGTTACCCCTGGCAAGACTGCTGCAAAGACGAAAATTGAACAGATTACCAACGAAAACAAACACATCTTCGACCAGTTGGCCAAACCAAGCGTTGCACAGCGCTGGACCAAGACCACAGACGGCAAAGACATGATGTACTGGGTGATCCGTCCACCACACTTCGACGAAACCAAGAAGTACCCCACCCTGCTCTTCTGCGAAGGCGGTCCACAGAGTCCCGTCAGCCAGTTCTGGAGCTACCGTTGGAACTTCATGATTATGGCTTCACAAGGATACGTCGTCATCGCCCCCAATCGTCGCGGTCTTCCTGGCTTCGGCAGCGAATGGTGCGAGGAAATCTCTGGCGACTGGACAGGTCAATGTATGAAGGACTACCTCTCTGCCATCGACGATGCTGCCGATAACTTGGCGTATGTTGACCGCGACCGTCTGGGTGCCGTTGGTGCCTCCTTTGGCGGTTTCAGCGTCTATTATCTGGCTGGTCATCACGACAAGCGCTTCAAGTGTTTCATTGCCCACGATGGTGCTTTCAACCTTGAAAGCATGTACACCGATACAGAAGAAGTATGGTTCTCTAATTGGGAGTACGACGATGCTTACTGGAATAAAGACCAGACAGAACGTGCGAAGAAGACTTATGCCAACTCACCGCATCTGTTTGTTGACAAGTGGGATACCCCTATTCTCTGCATTCATGGCGAGAAAGACTATCGCATCAATGCCAACCAGGGAATGGGTGCCTTCAATGCAGCCCGTCTGCGTGGCATCCCTGCCGAACTGCTCATCTTCCCTGACGAGAACCACTGGGTGCTGAAACCCCAGAATGGCATCCTTTGGCAGCGTACCTTCTTCAATTGGCTCGACCGCTGGCTGAAGTAAAGTGCAAAAAGGAGTTCCTTGAGAACTTCGTTCAAAAAAAGGTAAAAAGTAAAAAAGGGAGTTCCTTGAGAACTTCGTTCGAAAATAAAAAGGTAAAAATATGACACAAACAATTCAAAAGACACTTAGAGATTCTGCCGGTATGCGGTGGACGGCGTTGTTGCTGCTGGCGCTTGCAATGTTCTGCAGCTACATCTTCATGGATATCCTATCGCCCATCAAAGACCTGATGCAGGAAACACGAGGTTGGGATTCCACAGCCTTCGGCACGATGCAAGGTTCAGAAGTGTTCCTCAACGTATTTGTTTTCTTCCTCATCTTCGCAGGTATCATCCTCGACAAGATGGGTGTTCGCTTCACAGCCGTACTCTCTGGAGCAGTCATGCTCGTCGGCGCCATCATCAAGTGGTATGCCGTCAGCGAGAGTTTCATGGGCAGCGGACTGGAGACTTGGTTCACCAACAACCTGAACTACATTCCTGGATTCGATGAGTTGGGTGTTTCTCCGTTCTATGAGGGAATGCCTGCTTCAGCGAAGTTTGCTGCTTGCGGCTTTATGATTTTCGGTTGTGGCTGCGAGATGGCAGGCATCACCGTCAGCCGCGGTATTGTAAAATGGTTCAAGGGACGCGAGATGGCATTGGCGATGGGTTCCGAAATGGCTCTTGCCCGTTTGGGTGTTGCCACCTGTATGATTTTCTCGCCCTTCTTTGCCAAACTGGGCGGCACCATCAGCGTGAGCCGTTCGGTGGCTTTCGGTGTGGTGTTGCTGGCCATTGGCTTGATCATGTTCATCGTTTACTTCTTCATGG
>CADCPZ010000081.1 GCA_902803475.1 uncultured Prevotellaceae bacterium | reverse complement strand
CCGGTGTGCTTCCTGTATCCCGCATCGCCGTCCACAGCCTCTAACTGCAGGTCGGAACGCACGTAGCGCTCGTCGCCACGCATCACGTACCAGCGTATGTGCAGGCTCTTGCCAAGGTCTTCAGCAGTGACACCAAGATCCGTCAGTATCTCGTCGAAGTAAGTATCAATAGGAATTGTTACCTCTGTTTGGTCAGAGTTGACGATGATTTCCTTAGTGTGTGGATCAATACCTGATGCCAGTTTGCCCTCAAACGAAGTCTCAAAGTTATATACATACTTAACCTTCAGCGGCGACGGCTCCGTGGTATAGCCGTCATCGGCATATCCCAAGGCACAGACTACCTGATATTCATTCAGGTCTATATCTCCGTCAGTCACTTCGACATTCATCTTCAGCATATCCTCAGTGACCACAGCACCGGCATTGCCTAAATGCAGCACCTTGCCGAAGTTGGTTCCACCTACAACCTTGTCAGCATATCCGGCATAGAGAGGTGTAAACGTAACGCCTGCGGGAGTCTCCACAAAAGCGCCCGTCTTGTCTGCCAAGTACCAACGGATGTATAGCTTTTCTACATTCGTCTCGTCGTTCAAATGATAGCCAAACTTTCCATTCACGTCAACGAAGTGCTCACTGGTTGCCAGATCCAGCTCTGCCGTCAGCTTACTGTTATGCTCGCGCTTGACGGTCATGCCGGTAGTCAGGTCGGCAGACTTGGCAGAATAACCGTCGTCGATATGGAAAATATAGGTAACACAGTTTTCCTTGTCTGGGTCTGTAATCACATCACCAGAAACAGTAGGATTGACGGCAGATGTCACACAAACTATCTGATAACCTTTATAGTCACTAAAAGTATGAGACTGTGGCACCCAAACTGTAGGATTGTTCAATTCGTTGTCTGCAAAGGCTGCGGAGAATGTTGTACTTTTAGCAGTCAGTTGAGCAGGATACAGATAGATATTCTGGTTTGACACCTTAAAAGGAGAGCCTGCATTATCGCTACCTTTAAATGCGAAATTCACTTCTTCCGATTGATTACCATAGTAGCCTTTACACCAGATATTAACAGGGTCGCCATTCTTGTCAAGCACATACCATCTCATATAGAAGTTGTCATTAAGCTCACTTAGCTCACTCTTTCCTAAGTTCGACAAGAATTCGCTTTCTGTAATCTCAATGCTCTTTGACTGTTCTGCGTCAGCCTTAATGTTCTTGTGTATCACATTCCCCTTTGTTGCGTATGCGAAATCAATAATGTAGAGGAAGTCATAGTCGGGTTCTAAGTTACTGGGGCTGGGGGTGTATCCTTCATCAGTTGAAAGAGCTATGCGCACCTGATACTGATTAAAGGTTCCTGCCGCAGCAGACAATGCAGCCGTAGAGAATGTGACTCCGGCATCGTTACTGATATAATAGCCGTTCTTGGCATCAATACCTGAAGGGAAAGCCGTTGCCCCAGCAACCGTCAGTTTGCTTTGGTCATCCTGAGCTACTCCGTTCTTATCTGTCAACCAGATGCGAGCATACTTGGCTGTACTTCCAAAAGCGGTAAGGGCATAGCTCAATGGCACATCAACACTCATGGCATCTTCGGCAACATCCTCCACTGTCAAGTGCCCTTCAATACCACCATCCTTCAAGTCACCTGTAAACTTAGAATGTGCCAAGCTGACGGTATAGGTCAAAGCAAGTGAGGCTGCATCCTCAGTATCGTTCTCATATAGCTGACAGATAACCTTACAATCCTTCAGTTCATTGTAGGTCTTGTTTTTGGGAGCATAAAGTTTTGGAGCACACCAGATGTTCCAATTCGTTGTACTTAGGTTGTTGTTGTTCGACACCGTAGCGGCATTATTAATTACGGTGTATGGTGTTCCGTTGAATGTCCACGTGTCGTCTTGTCGGTTACTGCCACTGGTGAGTGGTTGCTGCACGTCACTTCCATCCACCACCGTCCACTTGATGTAGTAGCTCGACTTGATATTGTTCAAGTATTCAGAACCCTTCAGCGATACAATATCAACTGCTGGCACGGTCATTGAGCCAGGATTCCACTCCATAGAAGCCGATGCTTCGTGAAAATGTGTCGGGTATTTGAAGGTCCATGTCTTGCGCGTATCATAGTCTGGCTCGCTAATGACGTCCGTGCCACTAAGCACAGCCTTGTCCGTTGAGGTCACCATCACCACCTTATACTGGTTTAGTTCAGCATTTTCAAGTGTCAGTGTAACTGTAGGAGATGAGCTGATGCCGCTCTCATTATATAAGTACAAGCCATAGTTCTCATAACCAGATACTGTGACAGACTTACTGTCGCTGACTGTCAACTTGCCCGTAGGACTTACCGTATTACCGTTTCCGTCCGTCAGGTAGAAACGGGCATACTTCGTACCCGCAGGAATCTCCACCTCACTGAGCGTACAAGTCTTTGCGTCCTCGTCAAGCATCTCACGCTTCGAACTGGAGGTAATAGTGCTCTTGTTGGAGCCAGGGAAGTCCTTGGTTAACGAGAAGGTGTAGCGGGCATTGGGCGCACCAGTACCGGCATTGTTCGTATATACCTCACAAACGACATTATAATTTGCCACCTCGGCATACGTAGCATCAGCAGGAGCATAGATGCGAGTCTTCACCCATGACCTCAACCGACTGCCATCGACAGAAGTCACACCAGAGAGTGTTGCCACATTGCTTGTAACAGTGAAACCCGTAGGCAGTCCGATAGACCACTTACCCACTTGACGGGAAAAACCTAACACCAAAGGTTGCACATTATCGCTGCCATCCTTCACCCACCACTTAATCGTCTGCCCTGCGGCAAGTTCTGCCAACGAGGTTTTCCAGTTGGCATCAATATCAGCATCTGTGGCATCTGCCTCCATCGCAGTAGCATTCCACTCTACCTTTGGTGTCTGTTCATAAGTGGAGATGGTGTAGTCGAATGTGTAGGTGTACTTCATGTCCCACTTCGGCTCATGATTAACGGTTGTTCCTGTTGCATTGATTTCATCAAGTGCCGTTGAGAACAATCCTACCACCTTGTATAATTTATAAGCATTAGGCGCTGCAATGGTAACTGTTGGGCTCAGAATACTGCCATCATTATAAAGGTATATTCCACTTTCAGTCTTAGCACAAGCAGTTCCACCAGTTACAGACAAGATAGTACCAGGTTCAATGATATTATTGTTCCTGTCCATCAAGTAGAAACGGGCATATTTCGCATCTGATGGCATATCGCCCAAGGTGAAAGAATCAGCAGAGCGATTAGCTATCACCTGAGGTTTCGTATCCTCTGTCATACCTGTATTCGGCTCATTCTCAAATGCAGGAATCTTGAAAACATAGCGTAGCTTAAAGTCAGGAGTACCTGATGTATATTCGTCTGTCACCTCATAGACTATCTCATAGTCGGAAGCATCCTTCATGGTAACAAGCGCTGTTGGGGCATATACTTGGAGATAACCTATTGATCTGTGAGCTCTATCGGCACTTGTCGCTCCATAAAGAAGTTCCGTCCCTGAGTTATTGACTACATAGTTACCTGAGATAGCATTCCCAAGATAACCGCCTTCTTCGTAATTACTATTTACACTTGCATAAACGCTCCAAGAGCCTTCTGCTTGAGTATTGCCCATTTTAAGTGGCTGCGTTACACCACTCTCCTCGTTGCGGATAGACCAGCGACCATACCAAGAGTCCTTTATCTCATCTTCGGTCTTACCGAAATACGATAACACCTCGCTATGCTTGTTCAGCTGTAAGTACTCATTACTGAGATTAGCAAACGGGATAGTTTCTACCTTCTCAAAAGTGTAGGTATATTCCAAATCCCATTCAGGCTCTTGTGTTACAACATTCTCTGTGGCTGCCGTAGCAGCATCTTTCGACAACATACATATCACCTGATAGTCGCTATAGTCTGGGGCATTGACAGTAACTGTAATGCCGCTTGTAGATAATTCCTCACCACTGTTATACAGATAGAATCCCTGTTTGGGTTTAGATGTGGTCTGAATAGCAGGCGTAACACCAGTAATAGTGAGTATGCCAGAAGGATCAACTACCGCACCATTCTTCTTCAGTATAAAACGTGCATATTTTGGTGTGCCACCCAATGCATTCAACACATTAGAGAAATCAACCGTAGCCGATGAAGTCTCTGCATTATCGTGTTCCTTTATGCTGATAGCAGTCTTTCCCCCGACCTTCAGGTTACTTTCAAAATTGTCCGCAGCCTCCATGTGGAATACATATTTCGCCTGCAAGGTTGGTTCCTTCCATACTCTACTACCTGCCATCGTAGGCTCTGTGGCAGACATCACACAGACAACTTCGTAATTACTGTTTGGCGAAGTCCAAGTAACATTCTTGAGAACTGCTTGACGATTGGCATCAATATCCCCATCCCAACTATTCTGACCCCACGCGAAACGATTTGCAGCTGACAAGTCATTTGATTTCCAAATAAGACCAATATTATCTTCACTATTCCCACCTGCATACGAGTAGCCTGCTACACTTGAATAGTTTCCAAATGTAGTATTAGTCATATCTACAACAGCCTTTGTCGAAGCATCTCTTAAATACCAGCGGCAATAGAAGTTATAAAGTTTATTATTGCCTAATTTCGTCTGGATATCAGACATATAGTCTGTATACAGGTCTAAAGACACTGCACTTGTAGAATAAGGAATGTCAATTTGAGTTTCACTTAATGACTCTGTTGCAGGTGTAAAGGTTGCTTCTGCCTCAGTTATAAAAGAACACTCGAATACATTCGTTATCTCCGGCTCTTGATCTGAATTAGAATCATATTGGTTCCAACTTGTGGAGGCTTTAGTGGATACATAGACATACAATTTATAGCCCGTATGATCATTGGGTAAAGTAAAAGAGAAATTTCTCCCATTTAAATAACCTGTCCCAGGATATCCCGTAGTGTAGGCTATTCTTCCATTTGTCGTAACATCTATATAAGAACCTGTTTGATCATTTGACCAAGCATCTTTTACAGAGAAATTGGTAAAGGACACGCCTTCATCCGACGCATTCTTTAATTGCAAACGAACATAAAATGTTGCATTTTCGTTTGATACTATCCCCGTAGACGCAAATAATGAACTACCATCAATAGTTACTTTGTTGTCATCTCCGACCAAAAACTGAGTAGACACAGCGGCAGGATATGTGGACTGAGGTTGAAAAATCAAATCTCCCCACACATTTCCTATACTCATGACCATCATAAGCATGAGGAGGAGTAACCGTTGGGTGAAGGACCTATATACTGATTGTGTCATCACTTTCATATCTTGTTGTTTCATTGTTTT
>CADCPZ010000080.1 GCA_902803475.1 uncultured Prevotellaceae bacterium | reverse complement strand
CTACCTATTTGGTGGGCTCTACGACTTTGCTGGACAGATTCGTCAAAAAACCATTTGGAAAGATGGCACACTGTTCTGTCGTGCAGAATATTTGATGCAGAATTTGAGAATTATAGAAGCGATGCCTGAAACCACATTCGATGAGATTGTAGGCAAATATGTAGAGATGAATGTAAGCTCCCCCCTCGCCCTTAGGAGAGGGGGTTAGGGGGTGAGGCTTATAAAACCACGCTGGGCGTTACCAGCTGTATGGCGTAAGAAAAGAGGGTGTGTCAAAATAGGCACATCCTCTTTATTTATGATATAATCGTATGACAGTTATTCGATGACGACGGTGGTCCAGCCGTGCTTGTCTTCGATTTCTCCATACTGGATACCACGAAGCGTATCGAAGAGTTTCTTGCTCATCGGACCAGGCTTCTCGCCGAAGTTATAGCGCTTGCCAGTCTCCAAGTCGTCGATATAGCTGATTGGGCTGATTACAGCAGCTGTACCGCAGGCGCCTGCTTCCTCGAACGTTTCCAATTCTTCTTCTGGAATCGGACGACGTTCAACCTTCATGCCCAAATCTTCAGCAACCTGCATTAAACTCTTGTTGGTGATAGAAGGCAGAATACTGGTTGACTCTGGTGTTATATAGGTATTGTTCTTGATACCAAAGAAATTGGCAGCACCGCATTCGTCGATATACTTCTTCTCTTTCGCCTCGAGGTAGAACTCGCAGGCATAGCCCTTTTCGTGTGCCAGGTTGTTGGCAAAGAGCGATGCAGCATAGTTGCCACCCACCTTATATTTACCTGTTCCGAGCGGTGCAGAACGGTCGAATTCGCGAATGATAACATACGGGTTGCTGGAGAAACCGCCCTTGAAGTAGGGACCTACCGGTGTAACGAAAATCAGGAACATATATTCTTTGGCGGGATGCACACCTACCTGTGCACTCGTACCGATGAGCAGCGGACGGATATAGAGTGTTGCTCCGCTCTCATAGGTAGGAATCCATTCCTGGTTCAGGCGTACCACCTTCTTGACCATTTCCTCGAACAACTCCGTCGGCACTTCGGGCATCATGATACCGCGACAGGTTGACTGCAGACGGGCTGCATTATCCTTTACACGGAAGACGCGCACTTTGCCGTCGGGACAGCGATAGGCTTTCAGTCCTTCGAAAGCTTCCTGTCCATAGTGGAGACTCGTTGCGGCCATGTGCAGTTTTAAATACTCATCAGAACATACTTCTACTTCGCCCCATTTTCCGTCGCGATAGTAGCAGCGAACATTGTAATCGGTCTTCATGTAGCCGAATGAAAGGCTACCCCAATCTAAATTCTTCATATATTTGTAATGCTATGTTGTTATCAATTTGGATGCAAAAGTAATCATATTATTACATTTGAGCAACAAAAAAAGGTAAAAAGTAGTTTTTTCACCTTTTATTCTTGAATAAAGACGACCGTTATTCGCTTTCGGTTTGAATCTTGGCGATTTCGGCTTCCGTCTTGGTCAGCTTATCCTTGCAGAACTGAATCAATCGCTGTGCCGTTTTCAGCTGTACAGCGATTTCATCTATACTATACTCATCGTTCTCCATTTTACGGACAATCGCTTCCAGTTGGTTGATTGCCTCTTCGTATTTCATTTCCTGTTCCATATTTATTGGTGTTATTTTACGATTGACTTCACATTTCCTTTTTTCAGTCGGGTTTCTATTTCGTCACCAGCTTTCAGTTGACTGGCATCCCTGACAACCTTTCCGTCTTTCAACGTGATGCTGTAGCCTCGGTTCAACAACAGCACAGGATCAAGGTTTCTGACTTTTTCCTCGATGAGTTGCAGACGATGACGTTGACGCGTGATGAATTGGGAATGGAGCATTGCAAATTGCGCATTGAATGTTGAAAGATTGTTACGGCTGTCCCTGATACGTTGGTGCATCGCAGCAAGGAGATTGGTCTGCAGACGCTCCAGTCGGGCATTTCCACGAGTTTTCACCAGTGAGAAAATGACGGGAAGGGTTGATGACAAGCGCTGTAGCCGTATCTGTTCCTTCTCCATGCGCCGTTTCACCAAATTGACCAGCGCCCGCTGTGAATCCTCTATACGCTCATACACCTGAGCGAGATGGTCGATGAGGAAGGCTGCTGCGGCCGTAGGCGTCTTCACCCTGGTATGGGAAATCATATCGAGCACACTCTCATCGCGGTCATGACCGATACCCGTGATGATTGGCAAAGGGAAATTGGCAACATTCTCAGCCAGCAGCAGCGTATCGAAACCGCTCAGATCGGTTGTTGCCCCACCCCCTCGGATAATCACGACCACATCGAAGTCGGCAATGCGCTCATTGATATGGTCAAGGGCAGCTATCACGGAAGACTCTACCTGTTCGCCCTGCATGACGGCAGGAAACAGTTCTGTCTGAAATCGGAAGCCGTATGCATTATCTGTCAGCTGGTTACAGAAATCGCCATACCCTGCGGCCGTCTCGCTGGAGATGACGGCGATGCGTTTAGCAAAAAGCGGAATGGTCAGTTCTTTCTGCAGGTCATACACTCCCTCCTCCTTCAGTTGTCGGATAATCTCCTGACGCTTGCGAGCCATATCGCCCATCGTGAACTCCGGATTGATGTCGCTGACGATCCACGAGAAACCGTATGCCTCATGAAACTGCGGATAGACTTGCAGCATCACACTCATACCAGCATGCAACTGCTGCCCTGTGAGGCGCTCGAAATGCGGACGCAGCAGCTGCCACGTATTTCGCCAGCAACGAGCCGATGCCTTCGCCACCAACTGTTTAGCAGGCGACATCTGCACCAGTTCCATGTAGCAATGCCCATTTCGTTCGCGCACCTCGGCCAGTTCAGCCTGTACCCAATATGCATTGGGCATCGACAGTTCCAAGGTCTCGCGCACCAAGGCATTCAGTTCATGTAGGGTGAGGGCATTCATCTTTATTACATTCATACACTCCTCCCCCTTCAGGGGGAGGTTTGGAGGGGGCTACTTATTCTTGATATATGCTTGCCAATAGTTCGGGAATCCATAGCCGAAAACATTGTCGGGTGTGGTGTAGTTGTCGCCGTTCTGACGAACAATCTCGATGATTTCCTTGGCGGTCTTTTGGGGAAGAGCCTGCCACAGGCAAGCCACCATTCCTGCTGTTACAGGACAGGAGAAAGAGGTGCCGTTGGCTTTTCCCAAACGTCCGTTGCCTTTCACCACAGCCGTATTCAACCCCATCGCCATCACATCAGGTTTTACACGCCCGTCGGCAGCAGGACCCAAACTGCTGAATACCGTATTTTTCTTTGAGGAGTCGGCAGCTCCTACCGTGAGCATATCAATGGCATCAGCGGGGAATCCGATTTTCTTCCACGTGCCCCGTCCGGCATTTCCGGCACTATTGACATGCACGATTCCCTTACCTGCCAGCAAGGATGACGAACAAGAGATGAGCGCCGTACGGCCGTTCAGTTCCTTGTATTGATGACTGGTTGATTTGTCATCGAACTCATAATAGCCCAGCGAACTGCTGATGATGTCGGCTCCCACGCTGTCGGCAAACTCCACAGCTGCAGCCCAGTAGTCTTCTTCCACCAGACTCTCGGAATAGCTATCTTCACTGCGCAGCAACCAGAACGATGCATCAGGAGCGGTGCCTACCATCAAGTAAGGCTCCTTCATGGCGATGCATGAGAGGACAGAGGTACCGTGATCAAGTTCATCAAACAGTTGATGACGACCTGTTGCCACAAAATCGCGCGACCCTAAGATGTCGATACGTTGCATCGAAGGGATGCTGTCCACATTCATGAAGCCACCATCGACAACAGCAATCGTGATGCCCCTTCCTGTATATCCGGCAGCATGCAGACTGTCTCCTCCCAGCATAGTGATTTGTCGCTGACCGGCTCCGTAATAGTCAGCCATTATGGTGTCTTTTTTCGTCAGCGAGGTCAAAGCATATCGTTTGGCATATTTCACGGAATCGGGGGAAGTCCACACTTTCACCACCTTACGCACAAAGCCTTGCTGCTGCAACTGTTTAGCAACAGCCTCATCGTTGGTGCTCACCACCAACGTATTGTTCCACTTGCTCTTGGAAACCACCTTCACGCCCAGCTGCTCCACAGCCGAGATATACTGCGGGCTGACAGGAAGGTCGGTTGCATCGAGTTTCAGATGTTGTTTCTTGCGCCGCTCGATAGCTTTGGGCGACAGAAACTTCTCCGGCTGTTTCAACGAATACGGAGTACCCTTCTTGTCGGTCAGATATACGCGATACAAGTATTGTTTCTGTGTCTGTTGAGCAAAAACGATGTTTGCTGACAGAAGCAATAAGAATAGTAACAGGTATTTTTTCATATCGAAATCTTTTTAAATAATGTGCAAAAGTAACGTATTATGATGGAATATCCAAAAAAAAATGTAACTTTGCAGCAAATTATGGACAACAAACAAGCAACATTAGAATTAGGAACGAAACCTGTGGGAAAACTGCTGGTGCAGTATGCCACGCCTGCCATCATTGCGATGACAGCCTCATCGCTGTATAATATGGTGGATTCCATCTTCATCGGACAAGGTGTGAATGCAACAGCTATCTCCGGTTTGGCCATCACGTTCCCGTTCATGAACCTCAGCGGTGCTTTCGGTGCCGCCATTGGTGTGGGTGCCTCCACGCTCATCTCGATGAAACTGGGACAGAAAGACTATGATGCAGCCAAGCACCTGCTGGGTAATGCGGTATCGTTGAAGGTGATTACGGGTTTACTGCTGATGGCTGTATGTCTCATCTTCCTGAACCCTATCCTCAGATTCTTCGGGGCCAGCGATTCAACGCTACCCTATGCCAAAGATTATATGGAGATTATCCTACTGGGCAACGTCATCACGCATCTATATTTCGGTATGAACGCTGTGCTGCGGTCGGCATCGAAGCCCAAGCAGGCGATGTATGCAACCATGTTTACCGTTGCCTTGAACACGCTCCTCGACCCTATCTTCATCTGGGTGTTCGGGTGGGGCATCCGAGGTGCTGCCATCGCCACCATCCTGGCACAAGCAACAGCGCTCTGCTGGCAGGTGAGCATCTTCTGCAACAAGAATGAGCTGTTGCATTTCAAGCGCGGCACCTTCCAACCACGCTGGGATTTGATCAAGAACATCCTCGGCATCGGTATGTCTCCCTTCACGATGAACGCCTGTGCCTGTTTGGTGGTTATCTTCATCAACAACCAACTGGTGAACTATGGTGGTGACGCTGCTGTCGGCGCCTATGGTATTGCCAACCGTATCGCCTTCATCTTCTTCATGGTGGTGATGGGTATCAATCAGGGTATGCAGCCGATAGCAGGATACAACTTTGGTGCTCAGCAGATGGACCGTGTGATGCAGGTACTGAAATACGCCATCGCCGGTGGTGTGGCCGTCATGACCCTCGGCTGGCTGGTAGGAGAATTGCTCCCCTACCCTTGTGCTCGGCTATTCACCAGCGATCCTGAGTTGATAGAAATGTCTATCAACGGTATTCGCATCAACATGATAGCGTTCCCGCTGATTGGCTATCAGGCAGTAGTCACTAATTTCTATCAATCCATCGGAAGAGCGAAGGTAAGCATCTTCCTGTCGTTGTCGAGACAAATGTTGTTTCTGATACCCCTCGTTGCTATCCTGCCGCCGCTGTTTGGCATTGATGGTGTCTGGATAGCATTGCCCGCATCAGATGTCATCGCCTTTGTGCTCACACTTGCTATCATGATTTATGATTTGAAAAAACAGAAAAAGAAACAATAACATGGAACATATCATCATCACCATAGGAAGACAATTGGGGTCCGGCGGACGTGTTATCGCACAGAAACTGGCACAGGAATTCGACTGTCTGTTCTACGACAGGGAAATTCTGAACCTGGCTGCAAAAGAAAGCGGTTTCTCAGAGAAAATCTTTGAGCAGAACGATGAGCACAAAGGATTTCTTAAATCGCTGTTCCACATGCGAGTGCCGCTCGTCAGTGATGTGAATTTCTACAAGAGCGACATCTCTCAAGAAAGACTGTTCCAATTCCAAAGTGATGCAATCCGCAAGGCTGCCCAAAAGAGCAATTGTGTGTTTGTGGGCCGATGTGCCGACTATATCCTGCGCGATATGCCGAATGTGGTGAACGTCTTCGTCACAGCCGATATTGACTGGCGTGCAGAACAGGTTGTCAAGCGCCATCAATGCACGAAAGAAGAGGCGCTGAAAATCATCCACCGTGCAGAAAACAGACGGGCATCTTATTACAACTACTATACGGGAAAACGATGGGGCGATGCTGCGAGCTATGATCTCTGTGTTGATGCCAGCATCCTGGACATAGAAGAAACAGAGAAATATATTGCTAACTTCATCCGAAAAAGATTTCATCTCTAACACCTCATATAGCCCATTTAACGCATAACAAACATTCTTTTTATGAAAAAAATCGGCATCATCAGCGATACCCATGCTTATTGGGACAACAAATACCAACAATACTTCGAGTCATGTGATGAAATATGGCATGCTGGCGACATCGGTTCAACAGAAATTGCCGACCGTCTGGCTGCCATCCGTCCACTCCGGGCGGTTTGCGGAAACTGTGATGGAGGCGACCTCAGACGGATGTTCCCTGAAATATTGCGATGGAAATGTGAGGATGTAGATGTGCTGATGACGCACATTGGCGGTTATCCTGGAAACTATGATGCACGAATCCGTTCGCGTATCTATGCTTCGCCGCCACAATTGTTTATTGCAGGCCACTCACATATTCTAAAAGTGAAGTACGACAAGACGCTCGGACTCCTGCATATCAATCCAGGAGCGGCAGGTTTGCAGGGATGGCACAGGGAAAGAACTTTGATAAGATTGACCATCGAAGGCAATAAATTTACCGATTGTGAAGTTATTACATTAGGAACACATTAAAAAAATAAGATATGAAAACAATTGTTATTACTGGCGGAGCAGGCTTTATCGGAAGTCATGTGGTGCGCCTGTTCGTGAACAAATATCCCGACTATCACATCATCAACCTCGACAAGCTGACGTATGCGGGCAACCTTGCCAACCTGAAAGATATAGAGGATAAGCCCAACTACGAGTTTGTGAAGATGGACATCTGCGACTTCGACGCGTTCTACAAGCTCATGCAGGACAAGAAGGTAGATGGCATCATCCATCTGGCTGCAGAAAGTCATGTTGACCGTAGCATCAAAGACCCGTTTACATTTGCCAAAACGAACGTAATGGGTACCCTGTCGTTGCTCCAGGCAGCCAAACTCTATTGGGAAAGTCTGCCTGAGAAATACGAAGGCAAACGCTTCTATCATATTTCCACGGATGAAGTTTATGGTGCTTTGGAACTGACACATCCGGAAGGCATTGAACCACCGTTCACAACAACGGCCTCATCATCGGAGCATCATCTGGCCTATGGTGACCAGTTCTTCCTGGAGACGACAAAATACAATCCGCATTCACCCTACAGTGCTGCCAAAGCTTCAAGCGACCACTTTGTACGTGCTTATCACGACACTTACGGTATGCCGGTAGTCGTTACCAACTGTTCCAACAACTACGGCCCTTATCAGTTCCCTGAGAAACTGATACCGCTCTTCATCAACAACATCCGTCACCGCAAGCCGCTACCTGTTTATGGAAAAGGTGAGAATGTGCGCGACTGGCTGTTTGTAGAAGACCACGCCCGTGCCATCGACCTGATCTTCCACGAGGGGAAGATTGCTGAGACTTACAACATCGGTGGTTTTAATGAATGGAAAAACATCGATATCATCAAGGTGCTCATCAATACCGTTGACCGTCTGCTCGGACGCAAGGAAGGCGAAGATATGGACCTCATCACGTTTGTTACCGACCGTGCTGGTCACGATTTGCGCTATGCCATCGACTCCACGAAATTACAACGTGAACTCGGATGGGAGCCGTCGCTGCAGTTTGAAGAGGGTATCGAAAAGACCGTACGCTGGTATTTGGACAACCAGGAGTGGCTCGATAATGTCACCTCCGGCGACTACCAGAAGTATTACGAGAACATGTATGCCAACAGATAGCCCCCTCCAACCTCCCCCTCAAGGGGGAGGCTATCAGATATGATTAAAAATCTCCAATCGCTGCGCTTTGTGTTCATCATGTTAATCGTGATGTCACACTTCATCGGAAGTACATTCGGCTTTGGCGGTGAAGGAGGTGTGGCGTTTTTCTTTATCCTCAGCGGTTTCATCCTCTCCTATGCGTATGGGGAGAAGGTGAAGAACAAGGAGTTTCAACACAAAAGTTTCCTACGGAAACAATTCTGGAAGTTCTATCCGTTGCATCTACTGACATTCGCCATTATGATTGCGCTGGATGCACGGTTAGGACATTATTTCCATTGGACAAAGCTTTTAGCCAACATGTTATTACTTCAAAGTTGGATTCCCAGCAACGACTACTACTTCGTTGCCAACGGGTCATCATGGTTTTTGTCCGACTTAATCTACTTCTACGTCATCTTCCCCTTCCTGTTTCTGTTCCTGATGCGGGCATCACGCAGGACGCTTGCCGTCATCGGAGTCATCATCCTACTGTTATACGCCTGTCTGGCAGCCTCTATTCCAGAGGACCTCATCAACCCGCTGCTCTATGCATCGCCCCTCACCCGTCAGATAGACTTTGCCATCGGCATCCTGTTGTTTCGGTTGTGTTCATCAAACATCGGGGGGTACTTACGCAAACAGATGGAACGCATGACGCCACAGCAAACAACGTGGTTGGAGATGGGAATGGTGGTGCTGGTGATCATTGCTTTCTTCATCTATGAAAACGTTACCTGGCGATTCTGCTGTGCCAGTCTGTTCTGGTTCACGATGCCGCCTGTGCTGTATGTTTTCTATGAGACAGACAAACGTTTAGGAAATATCACCAGGCTTTTCCACACATCAGCGATGCAATGGTTGGGGGGCATCAGTTTTGAGATCTATCTGACTCATTGGATTGTGATGCGTATCACCAAGAGTATCATGCTGTCATGCGGAATAGATATTGACAACCAACTGCTGATGGTCATCTTGATTACAACTCCCGTGATTATTGTTGTGGCGTGGTTGACCAAACGGTTCTTTGTGCAACCTATCTATTCACGAATGGCTTTGTCATAATCGATTTTATTCATCAGCATCCGCTTACGGTGAGTTTGATAGTGAGGACTGATGAGATTGTCTGAATCACGATAATAAGGACAGGAGATACCTGCAAGATATATCAGCAACTGACTGATATTATCTGTCATAAACGGGCGGTTTCTTGCCGCCTTCACCTGCTGCCAGATGTCCGGATGTAACTGTCGGTAAGATTCCGATGCCCAGATCCAAAACGGGATATCAAACTGCTGGACAATCTCGTCTTTCGTATTGACGCTGATCGTGCGACCATATACCTTTCCACCGTTATCAAAACACATTTCACCATGATCGGGCATATAGATGATGATGGCGTCCTGATTTTTGAAACGCTGGATGATTTCATTGACCACCTTATCATTATACAGGCAGGCGTTGTCGTAATGAGCCAGCTCTTCAATTTCTTCAGGGGCTAAATCCTTCCGTTGATAGTTCTTAGGAAGGAACCGTCCTTCGCCATTAGGATAACGCTCACGATAGCTTGTATGCTGTCCAAGAAGATGGAAGATGACTAAATTATGTTCCGTTTGGAACGTGCGCAAGGAGTCATAATCTTCCAAAAGGCCCATATCATAAAGATGAGTGCGAGTATTGCGGTGAGAGAAAAGAGAAGGGTTGATATCCGGATCATTCAAAAAGACACTGCCGTTAAAATTAAAGATGTCGTCGGCTACGGAAGGTACAAACTGGTTGGTGATAAATGTTACCTGATAGCCACATCGTTTAAACAGCTGAGGGAATAAAGGATAATCTGCCCAATCGTTCGGCTGGCCGTAAGCATACATCGAGAAAGCCATTCGGAAAACCATCGATGTCTGGTGATAGGGCGCAACCACATCCGTAAAAGCAATGAGAGAACTGTCACTGGCCATTTCCGATTGTCTGGGAGTAGTGGGCAACGAATATCCATAGAGTTGGGCATGATGACGGTTGTAAGCCTCACCGATAATCAGCACGATATTGGGACTTCTGTATGTGCAGCCGTTTATTTTCTCCTTACCGATGTTTCGTTCTAACTTCTCGACCGATTCTTCTTCCAAAGAGATTCCTTTCCAGGCATACAACAATCGGTAGAACGGCAGATAAAAGCCGCCGTCATGCGGATACTCGGTCGCCAGTTCCAGTTCTATACCCGTTTTGATTTGTACCAGATTATGATACATAAACCATTTGTTCTTGGCACTGATTGCCACGCAGAACAACAGGAACACGATTCCGACCCAAGGATTCACCTTCCGCATGACATTCCATTTGATGTTCCATTTCGGATGCCACCAGATAGTAATTACTTGCACTATCAGCAGCAAGAAGATGAGGACTAACGGAAACGATATCGACTGCCAGGTAACGTAGGATGCCAAAGCCTCTATCGCTTCGCGCTGGTTGGTTTCCGAACACACCCTGACCAATGACGAATTGATAGGAGCACCAAAGCGACTGAAACAAAACATATCTACAATAGCCAGTCCGTAGGCGATGACATAGAAAAGCCCTTTTACGCATCTGGAGATTTTTAAGGGCAGCAGATATAACACGCAACACAGGACATAGACATCGACGACCAACTCGAATACCGATACATGACGTCCTCCCCTATGAACAAACATAAGGGATATAAGTCCCAACATGTACATAAAGAAGGCAAAACGTACGTTTGTCAGGACTGGAGCAAAGATCTTTTCTTTCATTATCACTAAAAACGAAGTTTTTTGTGGATTATTGTATCATAAAAACCGGAATAAAAATAATATTACCTTTTTCTTTTCGTTACTATTTATATGGAAACCAAGATTGGAAAAATCATCAACCTGCCGAAAATCGTTGACCCACGCGGCAACCTGACGGTAGCAGAACAGAT
>CADCPZ010000079.1 GCA_902803475.1 uncultured Prevotellaceae bacterium | reverse complement strand
TGAGATAAAAGGAATCGTGCATCCCTCATCCAGGAGTTTCAACGTGTTGTCAACGCCAGTCTTCGGTAGTTGCAACTGTTGTGATATGATTTCTGTAAATATGTTCATCATGGTTGCAAAGGTAACTATTTTTGTCACGATAACGTTAACGATGACGATAAAAATCCAATTTCCTTTGGTTATTTTGCCATTTTACTGTAATTTTGCAATTTATATAGTAAGCAAAGAAGATGATTTCCGTAGAAAACCTGAAAGTAGAGTTCAGTACCAAACCGTTGTTTGCCGATGCCAGCTTTGTCATCAACGACAAAGACAGGATAGCTCTTGTCGGTAAGAATGGAGCAGGCAAGTCAACGTTGCTGAAAATACTTTGTGGTATTGAACAGCCGACGGCTGGAACAGTGTCGGTACCCAACGATACCACAATCGGCTATTTGCCTCAGGTGATGAAACTGGCTGATCATACTACCGTGCGAGAGGAAACGCGCAAGGCTTTCTCTCATCATACGGAGATGCAGGAGAGATTGTCTCAGTTGAATGCTCAACTGGCTGAACGCACAGATTATGAAAGTGAGAGCTATATGGCGCTGGTGGAAAAGTTCACACATGAGCATGAGCGTTTCCAACTGATGGGTGCCGACAACTACGAGGCAGAGATGGAACGCACGTTGACAGGCTTGGGTTTCTCCCGAACGGATTTCGATCGTCCTACCAGTGAGTTCTCCGGCGGTTGGCGTATGCGTATCGAACTGGCAAAGCTCCTGTTACAAAAACCCGATTTACTCTTGTTGGATGAGCCGACTAACCATTTGGACATTGAAAGTATTCAATGGCTGGAACAATTCTTGGCTCAGAGTGCAAAGGCGGTGGTGCTGGTTAGTCACGATCGTGCATTCATCAATCACGTCACCCATCGTACTTTGGAAATCTCGTGCGGACACGTGATTGACTATAAGGTAAAATACGACGAATATGTAAAGCTTCGTGCAGAGCGGAGAGAGCAACAATTGCGGGCATACGAGAACCAACAGAAGGAGATTGCCGAGATGAAGGTGTTCATCGAACGGTTCCGCTATCAGGCAACAAAAGCAGTGCAGGTACAACAGAAAATCAAACAATTGGAGAAAATCATACCCATAGAGGTTGATGATGTTGACCGTTCGGCTATGCATTTGAAGTTTCCTCCCTGCCTTCGCAGCGGTGATTACCCCATTATCTGTGATGAAGTAGGGAAGCGTTATGCTCACGAGGTCTTCTCGCATGTGAACCTTATATTAAAGAGAGGCGAGAAAGTGGCGTTTGTCGGTAAGAACGGTGAGGGAAAGTCAACGCTTGTGAAATGTATCATGGGTGAGATTCCTTTTGACGGAACGCTGAAAATAGGGCATAATGTGCAGATTGGATATTTTGCTCAGAATCAGGCACAGTTATTGGATGAGTCGCTGACCATTTTTGAAACAATTGACCGCGTGGCGAAAGGTGATGTCCGATTGAAAATCAACGATATCCTTGGTGCTTTTATGTTTGGCGGCGAGGCATCGGAAAAGAAAGTGAAAGTACTCTCCGGTGGTGAACGCAGCCGTCTGGCGATGATAAAATTATTGTTGGAACCTGTGAACCTGCTAATCCTTGATGAGCCGACCAACCATTTGGATATGGCATCTAAAGATGTGTTGAAAGAAGCGATCAAATCTTTCGATGGTACTGCTATTATTGTAAGTCACGACCGTGAGTTCCTCGACGGACTTGTTAGTAAAGTATATGAGTTCGGAGGCGGACGAGTCAAGGAACACTTGGGGGGTATCTATGATTGGTTAAAAGAAGTCCCCCAAACCAGCAATCTTACTTCTCAGCCGCTACCGGCTTCATCTACACCATCCCCAGCTACGGGGGGCAAAGGAGCAGGACTTTATGCTGAACGCAAAGAGAAGCAGAAGAAGATTCGCAAGGCAGAGAAAGAAGTCAAGGAGTGTGAAGAAAAAATTTCCAAACTGGAAGCACGCATCCGTGAAATGGATTCACTATTGTGCCAACCAGAGCATGCTGCTGATATGGAGCTGATAATGGAATATACCTCCACGAAGAAAGTTCTCGATGAGGAGAACGACCGTTGGCTTCTGCTATCAGAGAAACTGGAGGAAACACAGCGAGAGTTGATGTAAAGCAAAATAACAAAAATATTCAAATCAAAATATTATCAGATATGAAAATGAGACAAATGATTTCGATGATGCTGTTTGCTGCCGCACCGATAGCAGGTATGGCACAAAATCAAAGCGGTATCAAGATGGAGAACTTGGACAAGAGTGTACGTCCTGCAGACGATTTCTATGAGTTTGCTACTGGTGGCTGGCAAAAAAACAATCCGTTGCCCGCAGCCTATTCCCGCTTCGGTAGTTTTGACCAGTTGCAGGAAGACAACAACAAGCGTATTAATAGTATCCTGAGCGACTTGGAGAAGAAAAGCTATAAAGAAGGAACTACGGAGCGAAAGTTGTCTGACTACTATAAATTGGCTATGGATAATGAGCGCCGCAACAAAGAAGGTATTGCTCCTGTGAAGCCTCTCCTTGACGAGATGGAAGCTGCTAAGAGCAAAGCCGACTTGCATGCTGTTCAGTTGAAATATGCTACGTTCGGCTATGGAGTTCCTTTCGGTTCGTATTTCGGTGCCGATGAGAAGAATGTGACGATGAATATCTACAACATCAATCAGGGGGGACTCACGTTAGGACAGAGAGACTACTATTTGAATAATGATGAGGCTACGGTGAAAATCCGTGAGGCATACAAGAACCACATCGTGCGAATGTTCCAGCTGTTCGGCTTCACCAAGGAACAGGCTGAAAGCAAGCGCGATGCTATTTTCCGCTTCGAAACAGCGTTGGCATTGATTTCCAAGAGTCGTACAGAACTGCGTGACCCGCAAGCCAATTACAACAAGATGACGTTGGTTGAGTTCAAACAGAACTATCCTAATATCCCATTAGAGGAAATGGCGAATGCAGAAGGTGTGAAAAGCGAGTTTATCCAGGAAATGATTGTTGGTCAGCCATCGTTCATGGAGGGAGCTGACAAACTCCTGGCTGCAATGACAGCTGATGATTTGCGTGCCTATATGGAGTGGGATCTTATTTCCGGTGCAGCCAGCTATCTGACTGACGAGATTCGAGAAGCCAACTTTGACTTCTTTGGCAAGACAATGACTGGTCGAAAGGAAGACTATCCGCTCTGGAAGCGTGCTACCAATCAGGTACAAGGCGCGATGGGCGAGGCTTTGGGAAAAATGTATTGCGAGAAATACTTCCCTGCTTCTTCCAAGAAAATTATGAGCCAGCTGGTTGCCAATTTGCAGAAGTCTCTTGGCGAACGCATAGATGCACAGAAATGGATGGGTGACTCGACAAAAGCCAATGCTCACCACAAACTCTCTACATTCTACGTGAAGATTGGATATCCCGACAAGTGGAAAGATTATTCAGCTTTGATCATCGATCCGTCGAAGTCGTTCTATGAGAATGTTCTGGCTACACGTGTTTGGAGTACAAAGAAACATATTGAGGAGAAGGCCGGAAAACCTGTTGACCGCGATGAATGGTACATGACTCCACAGACGGTGAACGCTTATTACAACCCGACTACCAACGAAATCTGTTTCCCTGCAGGTATCCTACAGTATCCGTTCTTCGATCCGAAGGCTGATGAGGCTTTCAACTATGGTGCTATTGGTGTTGTGATTGGTCATGAGATGACCCACGGATTCGATGATCAGGGTCGCCAGTATGATGCTGATGGAAACATGCACGACTGGTGGACAGCTGATGATGCGAAAGGTTTCGATGAGCGTGCCAATATGTATGCCGATTTCTTCTCAAATATCAAGGTGTTGCCCGACCTGCATGCAAATGGTCGTTTGACATTGGGTGAGAATCTCGCCGATCATGGTGGCCTTCAGGTTGCATGGTATGCTTATAAGAATGCTACAGCTCAGAAACCGCTGAAGGTTAAGGATGGCTTTACCGCTGACCAGCGTTTCTTCCTTGCCTATGCAGGTGTATGGGGCCAGAATATCACCGAGCAGGAAATTCGCCAGCGCGTGAAGAATGACCCGCACTCTTTGGGTGAGTGGCGTGTCAACGGTGCGCTGCCGCATATTGATATGTGGTACGATGCATTCGGTGTGAAAGAAGGCGATAAGATGTTTATTCCGAAGGCACAGCGCCTCGATTTGTGGTAAAAATATTCATTACGTATTACAAATTATAAAGTATGCCATTAAGACTTCCTGACAGATTACCTGCCATTGATCTGTTGAAAAATGAGAATATCTTTGTGATGGACGACACGCGCGCCCATTCACAGGATATTCGTCCGTTGAAAATCGTAGTTCTCAACCTGATGCCGATGAAGGTGACAACGGAAACGGACTTGATCCGTTTGTTGTCAAACACACCGTTGCAGATGGAAATCAGTTTCATGAAACTGAAAAGTCACACGCCGAAGAATACACCGATAGAGCACATGATGATGTTTTATCGCGATTTCGAAGTGATGAAAAACGAGAAATACGACGGTATGATTATCACCGGAGCACCCGTAGAAACACTTGATTTCGAGGACGTGTCGTATTGGGATGAGATTACACAGATTTTCGACTGGGCACACACGCACGTCACGTCAACCTTGTATATCTGTTGGGCAGCACAGGCAGGACTCTTTCATCATTATGGCGTACCGAAATATCCGTTGGAGAAGAAGAAATTCGGTATTTTCAGACAAACGCCTCTCGACAAGTCGTTGCCTATCTTCCGTGGTTTTGATGACGAGTTCATGATGCCACATAGCCGCCATACGGAAATCAGGCGCAAGGATATTGACGACCGTGATATGCTGACACTCATCGCTGAGTCTGCGGATAGTGGTGTGGGTATCGTAATGGCGCGTAACGGTCGTGAGTTCTTTATTACGGGACACATGGAGTATGCACCGGACACGCTTGACAAGGAATACAAACGTGATATGGGTAAGCGCGATGATGTGGAAATGCCCGTCAATTATTATGAGCACGACGACCCCACGTTACATCCTGTAGTGTCGTGGCGTGCTCACGCCAATCTTTTCTTTTCGAATTGGATTAACTATTACGTATATCAAGAGACTCCATATAATATCGACGAGATAAAGTAAGTTCATAATACTGATTTCTTTTCGGTAGCCGATATGAGAAAAATAGAACTACTTGCACCAGCCAAGAATTTAGCATGCGGCATAGCAGCCATCGATCATGGTGCTGATGCTGTGTACATCGGAGCAAAACGCTTTGGTGCAAGGGCTGCTGCAGGTAATTCTGTGGAGGATATTGCGACTCTCTGTCGATATGCGCATCAATATGATGTGAAGGTATATGTAACGGTGAACACGATTATCTATGACCACGAGTTGCAAGATACCCGCCAGTTGATGAAAGAACTGAATGGGGTAGGGGTTGATGCTTTCCTGATTCAGGATATGGGACTGGTAACAGGAGAAGAGGGGCGTGCCCTTCATGCTTCCACCCAAACAGATAACCGAACGATAGAGAAGGTACGCTGGTTGCGTTCGTTGGGTTTCAAACGGGTGGTGCTGGCTCGTGAACTTTCTCTTGAGGATATTCGTGCCATCCATAAGGCTGTTCCTGATGTCGAACTGGAGGTGTTCGTTCACGGTGCCCTCTGCGTCAGCTTTTCTGGTGTATGCTATGCCTCACAGTATTGTTTCGG
>CADCPZ010000078.1 GCA_902803475.1 uncultured Prevotellaceae bacterium | reverse complement strand
GAAATTTATTGCTAAATTTGCACGCAATAAATTTTAAGGTAATTATATGTCATCATTTGTTGCAGATAAAATTGTGATGGACGGTCTCACATTCGACGACGTCCTGCTTATCCCAGCGTATTCAGAAGTATTGCCGAAAACGGTAGAGTTGAAAACAAAGTTTTCTCGTCGCATCGACTTGAACATTCCTTTTGTCACAGCCGCTATGGATACTGTGACGGAATCGGAAATGGCTATCGCTATTGCCCGTGAGGGAGGTATTGGTGTGATCCATAAAAACATGTCCATCGAGGAACAGGCTCGGCAGGTGGCTATTGTGAAACGAGCCGAGAATGGTATGATCTACGACCCGGTGACCATACGTTGTGGACGTACGGTGAAAGATGCGTTGGATATGATGAGCGATTATCATATCGGAGGTATCCCCGTTGTTGACGAAGACAACCATCTGGTGGGTATCGTTACCAACCGCGACCTGCGCTTCGAACGCCATCTGGATAAGAAAATTGATGAGGTGATGACATCAGAGAATTTGGTGACGACCCACCAACAGACAGATTTGACGGCCGCTGCTCAGATTCTGCAGGAGAACAAGATTGAGAAACTCCCTGTTGTGGATAAGGACAACCACCTCGTTGGACTGATTACCTATAAGGATATCACAAAAGCAAAAGACAAACCGATGGCATGCAAAGACGAGAAAGGTCGTCTGCGCGTAGCTGCCGGTGTGGGCGTTACTGCCGACACGTTAGAGCGTGCTGAGGCATTGGTGAATGCTGGTGCTGATGCCATCGTCATCGATACGGCACACGGTCACTCGAAGGGTGTCATCGAAAAACTTGTAGAAGTGAAGGCAGCATTCCCACAGGTTGATATCGTGGTGGGTAATGTGGCTACAGGTGCAGCAGCCAAACTGTTGGTAGAGAATGGAGCTGATGCCATCAAAGTGGGTATCGGTCCGGGTAGTATCTGTACCACTCGTATTGTTGCTGGTGTGGGCGTTCCTCAGTTGAGTGCTGTCTATGATGTGTATAGTGCTTTGCAAGGAACAGGTGTTCCCCTGATTGCCGATGGTGGCTTGCGCTATTCCGGCGATATCGTGAAGGCTATAGCAGCCGGTGGCAGTTGTGTGATGATCGGTTCGCTGGTAGCAGGCACGGAGGAAAGTCCTGGCGATACGATTATCTTCAACGGACGTAAGTTCAAGAGTTATCGTGGTATGGGTTCTCTGGAGGCTATGGAGAACGGGTCGAAAGACCGCTACTTCCAGTCTGGTACGAAGGATGTGAAGAAGCTTGTTCCGGAAGGAATCGCCGGACGTGTACCTTACAAGGGAACCGTACAGGAGGTTATCTATCAGCTCGTCGGCGGTTTGCGCTCAGGTATGGGCTATTGTGGCGCCAATACCATCGATGCACTGCACGATGCGAAGTTCGTGCGTATCACCAATGCTGGTGTAATGGAGAGCCATCCGCACGACATTACCATCACCAGTGAAGCTCCAAATTACTCAAGGCCGGAATAAAAAAGAAAAAAGATGAAGATAAAGACAATCTTAGCTGCCTTGTTGCTTGGTGCAACAGCAGTACAGGCTCAGACACAGAACGATCCCGTCATCATGACAATCAACGGGCAGCCTGTTACTCGTTCAGAGTTTGAATATTCCTATAACAAGAACAATACCGATGGTGTCATCGATAAAAAGAGCATCGATGAATACGTTGATCTGTTTGTCAACTACAAACTCAAGGTACAGGCAGCTCTTGATGCACAGCTCGACACACTCTCCTCTTTCAGAAAGGAGTTTGCCACTTATCGCGATCAGCAGATTCGTCCTTCGTTGGTAACAGATGCTGATGTAGAGAAAGAGGCAAGGGACTATTACGATAATCTGGTGAAGCAGATTGGTCCGAAGGGATTGTTTACCTGCTCGCACATCCTCATCCTTGCTTCACCTGATGCTGAGGAGGCTGTCCGCGAAGCAGCAAAGAATCGTATTGACTCTGTCTATACGGTTATTACCAATGGTGCCGATTTCGCAGAAGTTGCCAAGAATGTGTCGCAAGACCCAGGCTCTGCGAAAAATGGCGGAAGACTTCCGCTGGCCACAAAGGGTTATTTCTTCAAGGAATTTGAAGATGCAGCACTGGCCTTGAAGGATGGCGAGATTTCTAAGCCGATTCTCTCGCCGGTGGGCTATCACATCATCCGCATGGAAGGTCGTCAGGATGTGGAACCATACGACACGCTGGGACCACGTATCGTCCGATACCTGGAATCTCGTGGCGTTCGTGATAAGATCGTCGATGAAAAGATAGCTGCCGAGGTAGCAGCCAGCAACGGTGCGCTGACGGCAGAAACCTATATGGATCAGCTCTCTGCTGAAAAAGAGGCTCAAGACCCGGAACTGAAAAACTTGATTCGCGAATATCACGATGGATTGCTGTTGTTTGAAGTCTGCAACCGCGAGGTATGGGAGAAGGCAGCTCAAGACGAAGCAGGTCTGGCGCAGTATTTCAAGCAGAACAAGAAGAAATACAAGTGGGATGCACCCCGTTTCAAAGGTATCTCTTATCATGTGAAAGATGCCAAGGATGTGGCTGCTGTTCGCAACTGTGTGAAAAAACTGCCGTTCGACCAGTGGACAGAGAAACTGCGTACAGAGTTCAACAATGATTCTATCATCCGTATTCGCGTGAAGAAGGGTATCTTCAAAGAGGGTGATGATGCACTTGTCGATAATAAGATCTTCAAGAAGGACACAACGGTGACCGAGATGAAGGATTATCCCTTCTCAGCTACCTACGGAAAGAAGCTGAAGGCTCCAGAGGATTATACCGATGTGCGTGGTCTGGTGACTGCCGACTATCAGGAACTCCTGGAGAAAGCATGGGTAGATGAGTTGCGCAAGAAGTACACGGTAGTTGTCAACAAGGACGTGCTAGCAACAGTCAACAAGCATGATTAATCAAATGTTTATGAAGAACAGACACTATAGAACAGGTGCGATTCTCGCTGTCGCCCTCCTGACGATGACAATCGCTGTCGCCCGTACAGGAAGGATGGGCAGAGCTGTGATGATGCCAACAGATTCGGTGGTTCCATCGGCAGAAGACGCAAAGAAAAGCATCATTGATGAAGTCATCTGGGTGGTTGGCGACGAGGCCATCCTGAAGTCTGATGTGGAAGCACTACGACTACAGGGTGAGGCTGAGGGTATGAAATGGGATTCCAACCCTGATGCTAAATTGGTTGAACAGTTAGCCATTCAGAAACTCTTCCTGCATCAGGCAGCACTCGATAGTATCGAGGTCACAGAGTCGGAGATTGCCGAGGGAGTGGAAGAACGTATCAACTACTGGATCAGTCTGCCGCAGATTGGAACGCGCGAACGTCTGGAGGCTTACCAGAAAAAGAGTATTGCCCAGATGCGCCTCGATATGCACGACGAGTACAAGAACCAGATGCTTACGCAGCGTATGCAACAGAAACTGGTCGAGGATATCAAGATTACTCCTGCAGAGGTGCGTGCCTATTTCAAAGATATGCCTGCCGACAGTCTGCCGCTGATTCCAACAATGGTAGAGGTGGAAATCATCACGATGGCTCCGCGTGTAGAGCAGGAGGAGATCAACCGCGTGAAAAACGAATTGCGTGATTATACGGAGCGTGTAACAAACGGAACAACCTCGTTTGCTACTTTGGCACGTATGTATTCCGAAGACCCAGGTTCAGCCCGTCAGGGTGGTGAGTTGGGTTATATGGGCCGTGGTGTCCTTGACCCCACCTTTGCAGGTGTGGCTTTCAACCTGACCGATCCGAAGAAGATTTCCAAGATTGTGGAAACAGAGTTCGGCTATCATATTATCCAGCTGATAGACCGTCGTGGCGACAGAATCAACGTGCGGCATATCCTTCTCAAACCCAAGATTTCTGCTGATGCTGTTGCGAAGACGGAAGCTCGTCTCGACTCTGTTGCGAATGATATCCGTGCAGGAAAGTTTACGTTTGAGGCTGCAGCATCCGTTATCTCTGATGATAAGGATACGAAAAATAACAATGGTCTGATGGCCAATTCGTTGAACAATGTCCGCACATCGCGTTTCGCCATGCGACAGTTGCCTACCGAAGTAGCTCGCGTGGTCGATACATTGCAGGTCAATCAGGTATCAGCACCATTCACAATGGTCAACAGCAAGGGTAAGATGGTTTGTGCGATTGTCAAGCTGAAGAGTCGCATCGACGAGCATCGTGCCACGATCAGCGAAGACTTCCAGGCATTGAAGGATGTTGTTCTGAATCATCGTCGTGAACAAATCCTCAACGAATGGATTGGCAAGAAGATCAAGGAGACCTACGTGCGAATGTTACCTCGCTATCGGGAGTATAAATACGAATACGACGGATGGGTTAAATGACGTTGACAGCATATCATATACAGCATAGCAGGCATAGAATCATCCATTTGTTGATTCTATGCTTTTTTGCCTTGCTCCTGCCCCAAGATATGCAGGCGCAGAGAGGAAAGAATGCCAAGAAGACGGAAGCAAAGGTCTATCTTGACCGTTCAAATGAGTTGTATTATGATGAGGCGAAACGTCCAGGCGTACAGATTGTCAAAGGAAATGTGGCCTTCCGCCATCTGAACAACCGCCTGACCTGCGACAGTGCCTATTTCAATCAGGAGACAAACTCCTTTGAGGCTTTCGGACATGTGCACATGACGCATGACAATGTTTCTCTCCGTTGTGACTATGCTTATTACGACGGTTACGACCAGATGGTCAGAGCACGCTATCATGTCGTGCTGACCCAGCAGGGACGGACGCTGACTTGCGACAGTCTGAACTACGACCGTAAATTCAACTACGGCTATTTCTTCGAAGGAGGAAAACTCGTCGATGGCAAGAATTCACTTGTTGCCGACTGGGGTGAGTATAATACCCAGACCCACATGGCCGACTTCTATTATAACGTGGTATTGAAAAGCCCGAAGTATCGTATTGAAACCGATACCTTGCATTATAACTCCCATACGGGTATGGCACACGTGGTGGGCAAGTCTGTGATCAACAACGAAGGCAACATCATCCATACTTCTGATGGCTACTATGATTCCAAAGGCGACCGCACAAAGCTGGTCGGGCGTTCTACTGTGGTGACGAAAGATAAGAACCGCACCATCGTCGGCGACCAGTTGGACTACAATAGCAAGACGGGTATCAGTGAAGGACATGGAAATGTTGTCTATACCGATACAAAGAACAAGAATGGACTGATAGCCGACTACTGTTATTACGACGACAAGAAAGGCTATGCGTTGGTTCACGACCGTGCTGTGGCAATGGAGTTCTCAAAGGTCGATACCTTATATATGCATTCCGATACCATCCGCATGTACACCTACCATATCAATACCGACTCGATGTACCGTAAGGTATATTGTTATAATAAGGTACGCGCGTATAGGAAGGATGTACAGGCAGTATGCGACTCGTTGGTGTTCAACTCCCTGGACTCCTGCATGACGATGTATAAAGACCCGATCGTGTGGAGCGAGAACCGTCAGCTGTTGGGCGATTCCATCAAAGCCTTCCTGAATGATTCCACCATCCGGTATGCACAAATCATCGGTCAGGCGCTCTCCGTTGAACAGTTAGCCGACAAGGAACACTTCAACCAGGTGTCATCCCAAAATATGAATGCCTATTTCATTGATAGGAATGTCCGCAAGTCGGAGGCCATCTCCAATGTGCAGACCATCTATTTCGTGGAGGATGATAAAAACAAGGAACTCACGGAACTCAACTATCTGGAGGGCGACACGATGCGTATGTACTTTTCTGCGGAACGGAAGTTACAGAAGATATGGATGTCGAAACCGAATGGAACGGTTTATCCATTGACGCAGATTCCGCCCGATAAATACAAACTGCAGAATTTTGCGTGGTTCGACTATGTACGCCCGCTCAACAAAGACGATATCTTCGAGTGGAGGCCAAAGAAAGCCGGCACCGAGTTGAAGAGCCAGAACCGACGTGCGGTATCATTGCCGAAGTTGGCCAATTACTCCCCACAGAATGTACTAAAGGAATAGCATTACGCATTACGCATTAAAAATCATGACCGATATCATACAGTTACTTCCCGATTCCGTCGCCAACCAGATTGCTGCTGGCGAGGTTATCCAGCGTCCAGCTTCCGTCATCAAGGAGATGGTGGAGAACGCTGTCGATGCTGATGCGAAGACCATTCATGTACTGGTCGTCGATGCGGGCCGTACGTCTATTCAGGTGATAGACGATGGTATCGGCATGTCGGATACAGACGCACGCCTGTCTTTCGAGCGGCACGCTACTTCGAAAATCCGCAAGGCCGATGACCTCTATGCACTCCATACGATGGGTTTTCGTGGCGAGGCGTTGGCATCTATCGCTGCTGTGGCACAGATAGAACTGAAAACACGTCGCAGGAATGAGGATGTAGGCACCCATCTCACCATTGCCGGCAGTCGTTTTGTCAGTCAGGAGCCTTGCTCTTGTCCAGAGGGCAGCAACTTTGTTGTCGAGAACTTGTTCTTCAATGTTCCTGCCCGTCGCAAGTTCTTGAAGTCGAACGCAACGGAACTCAACAATATCCTGACGGCTTTCGAACGCATCGCATTGGTCTATCCGGAAATCAACTTCACACTCCATAGCAACGGCTCCGAGGTGTTCAACCTCCGTTCGGGTAGCCTGCGCCAGCGTATTGTGGATATCTTTGGCAAGCGCATCAACCAGGACCTGCTGCAGGTGGACGTAGAAACCAGCATCTGCAAAATCAGCGGCTTTGTAGGAAAACCGGAATCCGCCAAGAAGAAAGGTGCTCATCAGTATTTCTTCGTCAACGGACGCTATATGAAGCATGCCTATTTCCATCGGGCTGTTGTCAATGCGTTCGAACGACTGGTACCCGCAGGCGAACAGGTGCCATACTTTATTTATTTCGAGGTGCCGGCAGTGGATATTGATGTCAACATCCATCCTGCCAAGACGGAAATCAAGTTTGAGAACGAACAGGCCATCTGGCAAATCCTGACGGCTGCCGTGAAAGAGGCACTCGGACGTTTCAACGATATTCCTTCCATCGATTTCGATACACAGGGGCGACCTGATATCCCTGTTTTCAATCCGGATAGTTATGCACCAGCACCGAAGATACAGTATAATCCGCAGTATAACCCCTTCAAGGAAACAACTCCCAAGCATCAGCCTGCGGTGCCGAAAAACTGGGAACAGTTATACGAGGGACTCTCGACGGCACAAACCGATGCTGTCGAAGGACAGGAACGCACGATACCCGACTTCTTTGATCCTGCCGGCCGCCAGCAACATACTCAGCACGAGGACGTGATTGCGGAGAAGTCGCCCATGCACTATCAGTATAAAGGAATGTACATCATGACGGCTGTGAAATCTGGTTTGATGATGATTGACCAGCATCGCGCCCATATCCGCATCCTCTATGAGCAGTATGTGGAACAACTGAAGCATCGCAAGGCCAGTTCCCAGAAACTGCTGTTCCCTGAGATGCTGCAGGTGCCGCCGGCTTCCGTCGGATTGATGGAGAAACTGTTGCCCCAGCTCACTGATATGGGCTTCGACCTGACCGACCTGGGTAGCGGCAGCTATGCCGTCAACGGTGTGCCTGCCGGTGTGGAGGGACTCGACTACGTGCAACTGGTGACCGATATCATCGATGATGCCCGTGAGAAAGTATCCGGCACCATCGAGGAAATCCATCAGTCGTTGGCGCTGAGCCTGGCCCGTAATATGGCTATTCCATACGGACAGGTGTTGAGTAATGAGGAAATGGAGCATGTCGTCAACAGCCTGTTTGCTTGTTCCAATGTTAATTACACCCCTGACGGGAAGACCATCCTGGGCATTCTCAAGCAGCAGGAAATCGAACAATTGTTGGGATAAGAGAAGAGTTTTATACAATCCATCGACGAAAAAAACTTGTTTTTTTACAAAAAAGCCGTTTTTTTTTGAAAAAAAATGCGACGATTTAATTTTTATTATTAACTTTGCACCGAAATTGTGTGACAGACACGTTAACAAAGGCTTTTTTATTTAGATTGTTTAATAAATTAAGGTTATGAAAAAATTATTGATTGTATTGGCATTAGCCAGCGTATCTGTAGCTTCTTTCGCTCAAGAGCCGACACAGAAGTACAGTGTAGCAACTAATTCTTTCTGGAGCAACTGGTTTGTACAGGTAGGTGCTCAGTGGAATGCATTCTATTCTGGTGAGGAGCATGGCTCAGGTCTGAGCACTGCACCTTGGAAGAGTTTCCGTGGTAAACCTGAAGTAGGTATTGCTATCGGTAAGTGGTTTACTCCTGGTATCGGACTTCGTTTGAAGGCAGATGGTATTTGGGGAAAGACTGTTATTTTCAACGAAAATGGTAAGGGTAAGAGCTTCAAGTACATCAACTTGCAGTTCCAGCCAATCCTCAACCTGAGCAACCTGATCTGTGGTTACAATGAGAACCGTGTTTACAACCTCAGCGTATTCGCTGGTGGTGGCATGGGTCGTAACTTCAGCAATAACTCTTACTTCATGGGTCTGAGCGCTGGTATCTTGAACCAGTTCTATGTATCAAAGCGCGTAGCTATCAATCTCGAATTGGGTTGGAACCGTCTGGAGAATGACTTTGACGGTTTTGCAACCGGTACAGACGAGCCAGGTGGAAGCCGTGGTTGGGATTCTCACGATAACTACCTCTATGCGGAAATCGGTCTGACTTACAACATTGGTAAGACTGGCTGGTCTAAGACTCCGGATGTAGATGCTATCAACGCACAACACCAGATGGCTATCGACGCTCTGAACGGCAAACTTCGTGACGCTCAGGCAGAGAACGATCGTCTGCGCAACATGCTGGCTAACCAGAAGCCTGCAGAGACTGTTCCTCAGTCTGTAAAGGATCTGATTGCTACTCCAGTATCTGTATTCTTCAACCTCAACAAGATCGACATTGCTTCTCAGAAAGACCTCGTAAACGTACGCGCTCTTGCTAAGTTTGCTAAGGAGAACGATCGCGACCTCCTCGTAACAGGTTATGCTGACAGCGCAACAGGTACACCAGAGCACAACCAGGAACTCTCTGAGAACCGTGCTAAGACTGTAGCAGGCGAGCTTGTTAAGATGGGTATTCCTGAAAGCAAGATCAAGACTGTTGGTAAGGGTGGTGTAGAGACTCTGTCTCCAATATCCTTCAACCGTCGTGCAACTGTTCAGGTTACAGAATAATCAGACCATTAGTTTAACAAAAAATAAAAGGGCGTGTCAGTATTGGCATGCCCTTTTATAAATCCTATTCCTATGAAGAAACTATCATTTGTAGCTTTCTTGCTGGTTGCATTGGCAGGATTTTTTTTCTTGCAGGCAAAAGCATGGAAGGCAACACAGACAACGCGTGTTGAGCATGTAGATACACTTCGCTTGGAAGGACCTGAGAAGCCTTTCCATAATCATACAGAATCTAATGCAGGTAATATTTTCAAGGATCCCCCTATGATGAGAGTAAAGTACGGTTTGAGCAGCAAGGGACTGTTGACCATCAACTCCTCTGAACCGCTGGATTCTATCAAGGTAACCACAGCAGAAGGCGCTCCTGTTAAAAACTTCGTGTTGGAAGGTGAGAAAGACGTTGAACTCGACCTGAACACGATGCCGATGGGTAGCCTGAAGTTCTTTTTGAAAGGTAAGAATGGTGCAGAGAATACCTTGGATGTTGAAAACTAACGGGTGTGCTTTCACTTACCAAAACCTATGCTTTTACCTTGCAAAAGCATAGGTTTTGTGCTTCAAAAGGTGACGTTTTGCATAGCAAAAGGATAGCTTTCGGTGTTGTTGCGAATGTCAACAGAAATCTGGCGTAAAAATCCTTTTTTGAAGAAAAATACGTAAAATCTTTTGTGTCTCAGGAAATAGTTATTACCTTTGGAGTCGTTTTTCAAAATTGCACAAGCAATCTATTGAAAATTGTTTTAAAAGGTTATTAGTCAAGAGGTTATTTTATAAAAAGAATTTGAGAGAATGAAGTGTAAATTTTATTATTTGTTTGTGGCATTGTTGATGACAATGTCAGATGTATGTGCGCAAGATGTTATCCCTGCTGGTGCTAAAAATATTAATGAATTATTTGATAATCGAGGAGATAAAGAGTTATTTATAAACGGTAAAGACGAAAGTGATAATAAGCGAGTTTACTATTGTGAAGGGAATCTATATGCTTATTGTCATGTGACTGGTGGAACTCAAACAGACCCTATTGAAATATATGTAAAGGGAGAGGTCAGTTGTACTGATAGTGAACGTGGAGAAAGGGCTGTATTTGATATTGTAAGTGGATATGTTGAGCTTATTGGTATCAATGATGGTGTCAATGATGGAAAACTTCTCAACTCAATAGCAAATACGATTGTTTGTACTAATTCAAAGGATAGTCAATATAGTGCCCAAATTGGTAACGTGAATATTACTATACGCAATTTAATATTTGATAGAAATACAGGCAACAATACTAAAAACACACTATTTTTTGGCTCTCATAATGGATATACGGCAACATATACTCTGAACAATGTGACTGTCCGAAATTTCGAAGGCGGAAATAATAGTGAAACCAATGGTGCTGTAGCAATTAATTCCAAAAATGCTACTTGCATATTTAACAACTGTACATTCCAAGATAATAATGTCAGTTCCAATAACAAGACCTGTGGAGGAGTCTATGTAAATGCAGGAACGGCTACATTCAACACTTGCACGTTTACGAACAACAGAGGTAGCTATGGTAGTGCTCTACGAATTGGAGCAAATGGACATATAACGATGAACAATTGTACTGTCGAGGACAATACGGGCTATAATAATGCATACAAAGGTGCTGTGTTTCTCGCTAGTGGCGGTTCACTCACACTGGGTGGTACTACCACCATCACGACTCAGACTTTAGGCGGCAACATCTATTTGGCTACAGGAGCGACGTTCACTCCTGACAGCAACTGGACAGGTGAGGCTGGCGTAACCGTTGAGAACAAACCTGTTGCTGCGACACCTACTCGCCAGATTACCACAAAAGATTCACCAGAAGTAGGAACCATTACTTCTGACAACAACAACCTGCTGGTCGTTTATGTTACAACAGGTGCCAATACTCCTTATCATCAGTTGTCTGTTCCCACAATCGGTCAGGATGCCAACAATAACGACATGATCAACTATCTGAAAGGTCATACTAATGTGAGCGTCAACCTCGCCCGTACCATTCAGACAGGTGGATACAATACCCTCTGCCTGCCGTTTAACGTCAGCAACGACCAGCTGAAAGCCAAGTTCGGCGACAAAGTCATCTTGAAAAGTCTGGAAAGTTCCACTTTGGATAACAATGTCCTGACACTTAACTTGGAAGATGCTACCAGTATCGAAGCAGGCAAGCCATACTTGATTTCTGTTTCAGCTAACACATCGTTAACTCCTGGCTTCGACAACGTCAGTTGGATTGACTATACTGGAGATGATCCAGAGCTGACAACGAAAGAGACTACCTATTGCAACTTTGTACCAGTGTATAATCCCACACACTTGGAGAACGGTAACAAGAATATTCTGTTCCTGATGGGAAACAACAGGCTGACCTTTCCTGATGCCAGCAAATATACGGCTGATATGCGTGGACTGCGTGCCTATTTCGTTCTCAAGGGCGATGCAATGCGTGCCCGTACCTTCGTTCTTCCCTTCGACGACCAGACCACGGCGATTCTCTCGCTTCCCCAAGACAGCAACGAACTGGACGCCAACGCACCCATGTACGACTTGTTGGGACAACAGGTAGATGGAAACTATCGTGGTATCGTCATTCAGAACGGCAAGAAGTTTGTGAATCGATAAGATCAGTTTTTGTAGAAAAGATTCAGGTATCATCAATGAATTAGTTTGAAGAAAAAATGGAAAAGAAAGCATATATGATTCCGATGACGGCAGTTCACCATATCAGCGTAGAACACGCCATTATGCAGACTTCTCAGGCAAATAGCATCAGCAGAAGCCTGCCCGTTCCTCAGGAAGAGGGTGACGACCAGTATTCGGCTTGGTAGTGGATTAAATTTACAGCGAAACTTGCCTTTTACAAGGTCGTTTATATACAAGACAAGTGGTTGGAGGTGTATCTCTCAACAGGTAGAAGATACATCTCTGATTACTTTTAAAGGTCATCTGTCTAATCGTGGTTTTTCCAGTTTTTGCAGGTTTTTGCAGAAAAAGAATAAAAAGTTCCGAAAAAATTTGGTGGGTTCAAAAATTTGATGTACCTTTGCACTCGCTTACGAAAAGTAAGGGCGTTTAGCTCAGCTGGTTTAGAGCATCTGCCTTACAAGCAGAGGGTCGGCGGTTCGAATCCGTCAACGCCCACTAAGAAAGAAGATTATTCAAACGAATGGTCTTCTTTTTTTGTTTTAAGAAACGATTTTTTCTAATTTATTCAAATTTTATCCACGAATTTTATTAATTAAGAATAATTTGTTGGTTCAATTAATTTTAATTAGGATAATTCGTTTCTAAAAGATTTGGTTTTTTGCTTTCTTCTTTGTACCTTTGCACACACATTTGAGAGAATGTATAGCTATATATTTTAACTAAGGTATTAGAGAAAGCATGGAATTAGATGCATTGACCGCCATTTCTCCT
>CADCPZ010000077.1 GCA_902803475.1 uncultured Prevotellaceae bacterium | reverse complement strand
GGGGGGTGATCTGTTGTCTGTGTATATTGCCTTTGTTCCGATTGATGTCCATAACATGACAAACACAAGGTTTGAGGCCTATATCGTAAACGACTGCAATTACTATATTCATTATAGCTACCTGTCGGCAGAAGGTGCCAGTTGGCATGTTCGTTCCATTGGCGAGGTGGAGCCGAATACGAAAGAATTTATGGAGGAATTCGGACGCGATAGTTTGAATGAGATGATGCATGCCTGTGTGCAACTGATAGCTTACAAGCGAGAGAAGAATTTCATGTTGAAACCGAGTGTAGATGTGCAGTTCCGCATCGACCCGGTGAAATTCTATAAGTTGCATACATTCCAAGAGAATGATTTCTTTGAAACCCCCGCATTGGTATATCCGATTATTGAAAATGATGTTCCTACACGTCCACTGGTTATCGATGCCAAACAACTGAAATCGGAGTTGTATCGCAAGGACGGGGTGGGAGAGAAAGCAACTGCGTCCACGAAAACAGCTGCCCGTCGCAATGAACTTGTGCGTCGTTACGAAAAGTCACAAAGCAAATCACGTCCTATTAATCAGCGTCTCAAGGATGATAAAATTATCGTAGATCTGCATGCTGATGCTTTGTTGGAAACAACGGTTGGAATGAGTGCTGCCGATATTCTTGATTATCAGCTGGATGTTTTCCGCAAGACATTGGAACAGTATAAATCGAAGAAAGGACAGAAGTTAATTTTTATTCACGGCAAAGGTGAGGGAGTGCTTCGCCAAAGTGTGATTCATGAACTCAACTACAAGTACAAGCAATATCCATATCAGGATGCATCGTTCCAAGAGTATGGTTATGGTGCTACGCAAGTGACAATCAAATAAATAAAAATATGAAACACGGTTTTGTAAGAGTGGCTGCAGCTATCCCTTCGGTAAGGGTAGCCGACGTGAAGTATAATCTGGAGCAAATCAAGGCGCAGATAGTTGAGGCTGAAAATAAAGGAGTAGAGATTTTGGTGTTTCCAGAACTTTGTCTGACGGGCTACACTTGTCAGGACTTGTTTGCACAGCGGTTGTTGATTGACGAAGCTGAACAGGCAGTTATCGACTTGCGCCAATTCACGGAGAACAAACGTCTGGCTGTAATTGTGGGCGTACCGGTCGATACGGGCAAACTGTTGCTGAATTGTGCCGTTGTCATCTGTAATGGTTGGCTCGATACGCTTGTTTCAAAGACCTATCTACCTAATTATGGTGAGTTCTATGAGAAGCGGTGGTTTGCTTCTGCACAGGACATCAACGACGAAGAAACCATCGACTATGCAGGCACTACCATTACGTTGACCAAACAACCGCAGCTGTTCAAGACCGAACAGGGTGTGACGTTTGGTGTGGAGATATGTGAGGATGTATGGGCACCAGTACCACCGAGCAATCACCTGGCTTTGGCTGGTGCAGACCTCATCTTCAACCTGTCTGCCAGTGACGAATTGATTGGTAAACACGATTATCTGAAGTCGCTGATAGCTCAGCAGAGTGCACGCACGATGAGTGGTTATGTGTATAGTAGTTGTGGGTTTGGAGAGAGCACTCAGGATGTGGTTTATGGTGGTAACGGATTTATCTATGAGAACGGAAAACTGCTGGCTGAGTCCGAACGTTTCTCTTTTGATGCACAGTTGGTGATTTCAGAGATTGACGTAGAACTGCTACGTGCTGAACGTAAACGGAATACAACCTTTGTCAATGCCCAGCGTGGAGAGACAGCTGACGTATTCCGATTGGATCAGGAGCCGTTTGACATCGATGATGACAAGAAGGAAAACGTTGCTGATGATATGCTAAACTACCGCAAAGTGGATGTCTATCCATTTATTCCGAAGACGGAGAACATGCAGCGTTCGTGCGAGGAGATTTTCAACATCCAGGTAGCAGGACTTGCCAAACGTATGGTTCACACCCATAGCAAGACGGCTATTATCGGTATCAGCGGTGGACTTGACTCCACGCTGGCGCTACTGGTGTGCGTGAAAACATTTGATAAATTAGGTTACGACCGCAAAGGAATTGTGGGCGTCACGATGCCGGGCTTCGGTACCACTGACCGCACCTATCATAATGCCGTATCGTTGATGAAGAGTCTCGGTATTACGATGAAGGAAATCAGTATTGCCAAAGCGGTGATGCAGCATTTCGAGGATATCGGTCATGATGCAAATGTGCACGACGTGGCTTACGAAAACTCACAGGCTCGTGAACGTACGCAGATATTGATGGACTTGACCAACGAGCTTGGAGGACTGGTTATCGGCACAGGAGACCTGTCGGAGTTGGCACTGGGATGGGCGACATACAATGGTGACCACATGTCGATGTATGGTGTCAATGCCAGCATTCCCAAGACCCTGATACGATACCTGGTTCGCTATGTAGCTGAGACCGAGATGGACGAACAGTCGCGCAACACCTTATTAGATATTATAGATACACCGATTTCGCCTGAGCTGATTCCTGCCGATGAGCAAGGTAATATCAAACAGAAGACCGAAGACTTGGTAGGACCCTATGAGCTGCACGACTTCTTCCTCTATTATGCTTTGCGCTACGGGTTCCGACCGAAGAAGATTTTTGTGTTGGCAAAGATAGCTTTCCAGGCGAATCTGGGTGGGGAAGAAGCATCTACATACGATGACGCGACCATCAAAAAATGGTTGACTACTTTCTTCCGCCGTTTCTTCAACCAGCAGTTCAAGCGCAGCTGTCTGCCCGATGGGCCGAAAGTAGGTAGTGTGAGCCTTTCTCCACGTGGCGACTGGCGCATGCCGAGTGATGCAAACGCTCAACTGTGGCTGAAAGAATGTGAAGAACTTTAGAAAGCTCCTTGTTGCTACTTTTTACGTTGTAACATACTATAATAGCCCAATTTATAGAGCTTGAATAGCAACAAAGACGGGATTCTTCCGCAGAGATTGCGGTATTCCAAACGATGAAATAATTGGTGGAAGACGCTCAACAAAGGAGTCAGCTTCCACCTTTTTAGTTGGTTGAAAACAGTGATGATAGATGAATAATCCGCCAACTCATCACTGAATTGCATGAGCGTACGCAAACCCTCTTCCGTTTTTCTGAGGAATTCTTCATTGGATTCAAACCTCGAAAAACCGATGGGGTTATCGATGTGTTCGATAGGAATATGATTTTCCATCATGCATTTTCCATAGATGTCGTCTTCATAACCATAATATCGGAAGCGTTCATCAAACGGAAATTGCTCCATCAGTTGTTTTGAGGTCATGAAGTTACTCGTATGGAAATGCTGGTAAGGTTCCTTGCGGCGATGCTCGATGGTATGTTTCGAAGCAAAAGCACGTTCATAAGTGTTGCGAAGGTTTGTACGATCGTTGCCAATTACTTCGTAACCGCCATATCTGATGCCATTAAGAGGAGAAGAAATATATTTTTGTATGAAATCATCTCTGACGACCGACATATCAGAGTCAATAAACAACAGCCAGACATATTGAGCTTGAGAAGCTAGAAAGTTTCTGATAGCTGCCCGTCCGACATTCTCTTCCTTCCGAACGAAGAGACAATGTTCCCAAGAATTTATCTTTTCATGAGTAGCTATTAATTCCTGATTCGTAGAACCATCATCAGCAACAATAATCTCATAGTTCAATCCTTTGCACGCATCTGCCTGACGACGCAGCTCGCTTATCAGTTCGATGCAGTCGTCGTTAAAGGTAGGAATCAATATAGATAGTTGTATGCTCATGATTGGTGCAAAAATACAAAATAATCCTTAATAATAGTACAAATATGTACGATTTTTGCGCTTTCATAAAAGAAAAGAGACAGATTTGTTTGCCATTTTCAAAAAAATGAGTAATTTTGCAGCCGCTATTACGAGATGGTAGCATGAAAATCAAAATTTAATCATTCAAAAAACAATTAAAAATGGCAACAAAAATCAGATTGCAACGCGGTGGTCGTAAAGGTTATGCAGTTTACCGCATCGTTATCGCCGACGTTCGC
>CADCPZ010000076.1 GCA_902803475.1 uncultured Prevotellaceae bacterium | reverse complement strand
GGCTTGACACAGAAAACCACAATGTCATGTCTGAGTTTGACTTCATACAGGAATCCACCCGCTGTTCAAAGGAACTGGCGGATTTTTAGTATGATAAAAAAATGCAGGCGGGAGATTGCTCCCGCCTGCATGCGTATATATAAAATAGGTGGTTAAGCTACGAAGATGAAGGTGCGGATAACCCAATAGCTGAAGATACCTGCAATATAGCCAATGAAAACTACCCAGGAAATTTTCTTGAGATACCAACCGAAGGTGATCTTCTCCAAGCCCATGACGACAACGCCTGCAGCAGAACCGATGATGAGAATGGAACCACCCACACCGGCACAGTAGGCAAGAAGCTGCCAGAAGACGCCATCGACAGCCAAATCGCCGGCAGCCTGTACTGGATACATTCCCATACAACCAGCCACGAGAGGTACGTTGTCAACGATACTCGACAATACACCGATGATGCCAGTGACAAGATAGTGGTTGCCTTGGAAGGTTTCGTCAAGGGTCTTACCCAGCATCGTCAGCACACCAACTTCCTGCAATACGGCTACAGCCATGAGGATGCCGAGGAAGAACATGATGGTGGAGAGGTCTATCTTGGTCATGATGTCGCTGACACGCTTTGCCATCGTATCATCTTCCGATGTGTTGTAATGGAAGATTTCTGTGGTAGTCCACAGAATACCCAGTACCAAGAGAATGCCCATGAACGGAGGCAGATGGGTCAACGTTTTGAAAATAGGTACGAATATCAGACCGCCTACACCGAGCCAGAAAATGATGTTGCGCTGTGTCTTGGTAAACTGGCTGACTTCGCCTGTGACAAGGTTCTGCGACTTGTCGAACTTGCCTTTGAGAGACAGGCTGAGGATAGCTACAGGGATCAACATCGAAATGAGTGAAGGGATGAAAATCTCTGTGAGCACGCCCTGTGTGGTGATGACTCCCTTAATCCACAACATGATGGTGGTGACGTCACCGATAGGTGAGAAGGCTCCACCAGAGTTGGCTGCAAGGATGATTGCGCCGGCATAGATGAGGCGCTCGTTGCGGCTCTGGACGAGCTTGCGAAGCACCATGATCATGACGATGGAGGTGGTGAGGTTGTCGAGAATGGCAGAGAGGAAGAAGGTCATGAATGCCATGCGCCACAACAGCTTGCGCTTGGAGCGCGTCTTCAGGGCGTCACGTACGAAGTTGAAACCTCCGTTGGAATCGACAATCTCGACAATGGTCATGGCTCCCATCAGGAAGAAGAGGGTGCCGGCGGCATCGCCTAGATGATGTTCAATGACTTCGGCAATGTGATGAATGACACCATCGGCGGCTACGGTAGGATAGTAGCTACCTGGAGCCAACATCAACAATGTCCAACAGAACACACACATCAGCAAGGCAATAGCAGCCTTGTTGACTTTCGTCAGTGCTTCAAGGGCGATGCAGGCATAGCCGATGACAAACACGACGACAATAGCAATTGTTAAAGTTGACATATTTTTGATATGATTAGATTATTTGGCTGCAAAGGTAATTAATAATTCTTAATGTGTAAAGCGTAATGCTTGATTTTTTTTGTTTTTCGCGCCTTTTGCACTATCTTTGCAACAGAAAAAACAAACGATACCTATGGAGAAGAAACATTTCGACGTGGTTTGTGCCGTTGTTTGCGAAGACGGTAAGTACCTGTGTATGCAACGGTTACGTTCACGCAAAAGTTATGAAAGCGAGCGCTGGGAGTTTCCTGGCGGCAAAGTAAAAGAAGGCGAAAACGACTACGAGGCCCTCATCCGTGAAATCAAGGAGGAAATGGATTGGGACATCTTCGTAGGCAGAAAGCTCGGCACCATAGAGCATGATTATCCCGACTATACGATTTCGCTGACGGCCTATCTGTGTCGCGGCAGCAAGGAGGCATTCAAACTGCTCTCACACCTGGATGCCAAATGGCTTCCTCGTGAGAAAATGGATGTCTTGAGTTGGACAGAGGCTGACAGAAAACTTTTAGAGATGCTCTAAACCCCCATCACCTATGCAAGAAAAGGTACAGCGCATGCAACTCCTGATTGAGGAACTCAACCAGGCTTCAGATGCATATTATAACGGTAAGGCCGAATTGATGAGTGACCACGAGTGGGACGCACGCTTCGACGAACTCAAACGGCTGGAGGAGGAAACAGGCGAAATACTTCCCGACTCCCCCACGCAGAAGGTATCGGAAGACCACGTGGAAGGTCAAAAGGAGGAGCATGAGTTCCCTGCCCTCTCCTTGGCGAAAACCAAACAGGTGACCGATTTGGAGAAATGGGCGGAAGGGCGTCCGATATGGATTTCCTGGAAGCTGGACGGTCTGACGCTTGTGGTGACATATGACAACGGACAGCTGACTAAGGTTGTCACACGCGGCAACGGACATATCGGTACCAATATCACCCACCTGTCGAAAGTCATCAGCGGCATTCCGCAACGTATCAGCGAGAAAGGGCACGTTGTCATACGCGGTGAAGCTGTCATCTCGTACGAGGACTTCAACAACTTCCTGATAGAAAGTGGAGAAGACTATGCCAATCCGCGCAATCTGGCCTCCGGCTCCCTGACGCTGAAGGATATAGAAGAGGTGAGGCGCCGCCATATCCAATGGATTCCTTTTACGTTGGTTCATACCGACAGGGACCTTGTTTCGTGGGGCGAACGGATGTCTTTTCTTGAAAAGAATGGATTCTCGACGGTAGAACACGAATCTGTTGACAATCCCACGACAGCAAATATACAGACTGTCGTTGACCGCTTTACGGCTATTGTGACAGGAGATACTACCCTCTCCTCCCCCAACAGGAAAGGCCAGGGAGCCTCTTTCCCTGTTGATGGCCTTGTAGTTTGTTTTGACGATACCGACTATGCACAGACGGGAAGTGTCACCGGTCATCATGCCACCCGTTCAGGAATGGCTTTCAAATGGCAGGATGAAGCGGCAGAAACCGAGCTCGACCACATCGAATGGTCGTGTGCCGCCAGTACCATCTCGCCTGTAGCTGTTTTCCGTCCCGTTGAGTTGGAGGGTACGACGGTGAAGCGTGCTTCGCTTTGTAATATCAGCGAATGTGAACGACTGAATATCGGCAGTAAGGGTACCCGAATCTCTGTCATCAAAGCCAACAAGATTATCCCCAAAGTAATTCATGTGATTGAAAAGGCCGGACAACTGGAGATTCCAGCACAATGTCCTGTCTGTCATCATGAAACAAAGATAGTTGAGAGCGAGAGTGGTACGCGGAAACTACAATGTACCAACCCTACCTGTCCTGCTAAGCAGCTGAAGAAATTTGCACGTTTCGTGTCGAAGGAAGGGATGAACATCGACGGCATCAGCGAGCAGACCCTTTCCCGCTTCGTGAACTTAGGATGGATTCAGGAATATGCCGACATCTTCCGCTTGCGCGACCATATCCGTGAGATTGCTCATCTGGACGGTTTTGGTGAGCGTTCTGCTTCGAACATCATGCGAAGCATCGACAAGGCGCGTCACGTTGAAGCACAACGGTTTCTCTATGCGCTGAGCATCCCGATGGTAGGCATTGACGTATGCAAACGACTATTGAGCACCTACCCCCTGGAGGAGCTGGTGATGAAGGCACGAGAAGCCACCGAGACAGAATTCTTCTCACATATCCCAGGCATCGGACCTGAGAAATCATCGACGTTTATCAGTTGGTTCAAGAACGACGACAACTTCCAAATTGTCAGCAGGTTATTGGAGTTTATTAAAGTTTCACACACACAGCCACAGCGTGCTGGACAGAAATGTGAGGGAATGACGTTTGTCATCACGGGCGCTGTGCACCATTTCAAAAACCGTAACGAGCTGAAGGCGTATATTGAGAGTCAGGGCGGAAAGGTTGCAGGCAGCGTCAGCGGCAGCACCTCGTTCCTCATCAACAACGATATGACATCAACGAGCGGTAAGAACAAGAAAGCACAGGAACTCAACATCCCCATTCTTTCGGAGGATGATTTCATGGAACGCTTCGGAAGCGCTGCGCCACAGGCTGAACAGCTGTCGCTATTCTAGAAGACCCTCCCCCTGCCCCTCCCTGCAGGGAGGGGAGTAATTAAATTTGGGGAAGGCTGTGGATGGGTCTTCTAAAACGTCCACTTGACTGCGACGGTGGGGATAACGTATAACTTGTTGTGCTGGCCGTAGTCGTTCCATACGAGGTTGTTGGAAATTTCAACCTCTGTACCCAATGAAAGGTTGATGCCCTTCCATCCTTTCAACGTATTGAAATTATACCAGAACTGCGGCTCCGACACAAAAATCAGATTGCCATTAGCGTTCGGGTCGTACCACAGGTCGCAGAAACCAGAGAACGTACAGGCTCCCTTGGCAAACTGCAAACCCCAAACTTCTGTCAGCTGGAATCCGCTGAAAGGATGAGCATCGTAATGTCTATTCTTGAAATAATACTTATACATCAGCTGCACGGAGAACGTTCGCGAGAAATCCTTACTGGCCCAGTTCCAAGCACCACCCAACAAAACAGCATGCTGATAACGGTCGGCAATCCACAAATCCTCATCAGTGGACAGACCGCCATTATATTCAACGTGAGCTGCCCACTGACGATTTTTCGTCAGACTGAATTCGCGAGCTATTTCCCAATAGGCACCAGCCATACCATCGCTTTGGAAATCCAAATCGGCAAACAGGAAAGTAGAGCCCCATTTATCCGGTTTGAACATCTCTATCGTTGCCGTCATAGATGGACGACCTGACAATTCATCATACAACGTGTGTCCGAAATCCTTATGCAACTGGATGTTCTGCGCCTTTATGGTCAGACCGGACGTGAACATCGCCAATAGAAAAAATAATGATATGCGTTTCATCATGTTTGGATTAGTATGGTTTATTTTGCTTGCAAAGATAGCATATAAAGAGGTAAGAACAAAATAAATCGTCAAATAAATTTGGTTTTTCTTTCGACTTACACCTTTGAGCCTTTTCAAAGCTCGAAGTTAGGCTGCGTCTCAGAAAAACCAAAAATTTTTTGGTTTTTCGTTCGACTTGCACTAACTTTGCACACATGAGAATAGATATTATTACGGTTCTGCCTGAGATGCTGGAGGGATTCGTGCACGAATCTATACTGGCAAGGGCAGAAAAGAAAGGACTGGCAGAAATCAGGTTACACAACCTGCGCGACTACACATTAGACAAATGGCGCCGTGTTGACGACTATCCCTATGGCGGTTCGGCAGGTATGGTGATGCAATGTGAACCCATCGACCGCTGTATCACTGCCCTGAAAGCAGAACGCCATTACGATGAGGTCATCTTTACCTCACCTGACGGTGAACGCTTTGACCAGCACATGGCCAATGAATTGTCGCTGAAGGGCAACCTTATCATCTTGGCAGGCCATTACAAAGGTATCGACCAACGTGTTCGCGACCACCTCATCACAAAGGAGATATCCATCGGTGACTTTGTGCTGACAGGAGGCGAACTTGTTGCGGCAATGATTGCTGATGCGATCGTGCGTGTTGTGCCAGGAGTGATTGGCGACGAACAGAGTGCGCTGTCTGACTGTTTCCAGGACGACCTCCTTGCTGCACCTATCTATACACGGCCTGCCGACTACAAAGGATGGAAGGTACCAGAGATACTCCTCAGCGG
>CADCPZ010000075.1 GCA_902803475.1 uncultured Prevotellaceae bacterium | reverse complement strand
TATTCGTCCGCTGCCTAACCTCGAATCAAAGTTTGTGGCAGCTAACACGCTTATCCCTGTGGAGTATGACGCTTCGCTCTTTGAATCCACAGAAGCAATCCTTTCTCTCAAAGAAGATTTGAAGGATCTGAACCACGCCATTTTCTTGGCTAAGCGTAATATCGACAAACAACGTATCAAGACAAAAATCAAAGATACACGCAAGGCTCTTGCCAATGCAATTGAAGACACTGGTTTCGTCAATCCAGGCGCCGCTCAGAAATTAGCTGATTGGGACATGTTTGAGCAGAACACCCACGCAGACTTCTTCGATGCAGAGTGGATGTTTGGAGTGAAAGGGGGATTCGATATTGTGATAGGTAATCCTCCTTATATAAAGGAATATTCAAATAGACAAGCTTTTGATGGTTTTAGAGAAGTCAGTCCTTATTATATGGGGAAAATGGATTTATGGTACGGTTTTGCCTGTTATGGTATTGATTTTTTGAAACTGAATGGTTCTCTTTGTTTTATTGCTCAGAATAATTGGACAACAAGTTCTGGTGCGAAGAAGATGCGAGAAAAAGTCATCAATGATTGTCAAATACTTCAAATGCTGGATTTCAATACATATATGGTATTTGAAAGTGCAGACATACAGACAATGATAATGATATTTAGACGAAATGAAAAAGCTGACAATTACTCTTTTGATTATCGTGTTATTACTGACAGTGTTGATAAGAGTGACATGATTTCGCTATTACATAAAGAAGATGGGAAAACCAAATACATGTTGCCAACAATTATCCGTTCAAATTTCAAAGGAAAGCCTTTGACTTTTTCTGATAACGAATTAATATTTGATAAAATCGCAGATAGGAAGACATATCTAACAAACGATGAAGTAGCACAAGGAATTGTTTTTCCACAAGATTTTTTAGATAAAAAGGGAGCTCAAAAATTGAATGGTGCATATGCTATAGGTACTGGTATATTTGGACTTTCGAATGAAGAAAAAAATGAACTGTCCTTAAATGAAAATGAAAAAGAATTAATCCGACCTTATTACACTACAGAACAAATACACAGATATTATACTGAGCCGCAAAATACGAAGTGGCTGATTTACACAGATTCTACTTTTAAGAAAGAAGAGAAGATGGTGAATTATCCTAACCTAAAGAGTCATTTAGATCGATTCCTCAGTGTTTTAACGTCAGACAATCGACCTTATGGTTTACATAGATGTAGAAAGCAACAATTCTTCGAAGGGCCTAAAGTCATATCTTTGAGAAAGTGTGTTGGTATGCCCTGCTTTTCATATTCTGATTTTGATTGTTATGTTACACAAACATTTTTCAGTATAAAATCATCTCGATGGAACATGAAATTCTTGACAGGTGTTTTAAACTCAAAGCTAGTGGCATTCTGGTTAAGAAATAAAGGGAAAATGCAGGGCGAGAACTATCAAGTAGATAAGGAACCTTTGCAAAGGATTCCTTTACCTGCAATAGATATTGAAAAACAAAGAACAATAATTGATTTAGTTGATGGCATTATTGAAATTAAACATACATCACTTGATGCAGATACTTTGTCAATAGAACAAAAAATCGACCGCATCGTCTATCACCTTTACGGTTTGACTTATGATGAGGTGCTTATCATTGACCCAACTCCACCATTCACGAAAGAAGAGTACGAACAAGATGATATATGAGAGAGAAAAAAGCTCCACAATCAGTTTTGAAACGAGTAATATTAAAACAAATATTTGAATAAAATATGACACTACAAGATTTACTAAATAACCTATCACCAATAAATACCAAAGAAAAGGTGGACACACTTATTCAGGAAATGAAAAAGTGTGGTTTGAAATTGACAAAAAATGCAGAATTGGTTATAAGATGCAGCATAAAAAAGGCTAATATCCAAAGATATATTTTAGATACGTATAGTAGGTTGTTTGTAGATAAAGAAAAGACTCGAAATACAGCCAAGAATAATAGTAAAAATGATGTGGTTACGAAAGCTGACATCACCAGAATAAAAAGAAAACTGAAAAAGAACAAGAAAGTAAGTAAAAAGGTAGAGGAACGACCACAGGAGGATTATGGAATCCCAAGCATAATGAAGGCGTTTGGTTCTAATAGGAAAAAAAAGATGAGTTATAAGGAGAGAGAAAAGATTGCTCCACATAAGAAAGAGTATTCAACAACTACAAAGACCTCTCTTTTTGCTATTGGAATTCCAATGAAGTAAACCAAAGGAAAGTGACACCAGGGACAGGTACAGATGAAAGTCAAAGGTCAAAGGTCTAAGGACTAAGACTGATAACAATTTTATTTAATTCCTCCAGATTCTTTTTGTGGAACTGGAGGATTTTTTTGTAAAAAGAGTTGATTTTAGGCTAAAAAAGCATTGGAAAATGTAATTTTTCTGTCTTTTTCTTGTTGGATAACGATATGACACAGTGTCGCAGTGTCGCAGGGACAGTGAGTGACATATCTTATATCATGCAACTTCAGGAAAAGTTCGAAAGGGAGGATTGAAACTGAAAATATACGGAAAATAAACATAAAAGTTGATTTTCTTGCCTGATTATTTGGAGAAATCAACTTTTATGTTTATTTTTGCAACGGAATTATGAAACGACATGGAAAGAAATTTGCTGATAGAACTACTTGAAGATGGAGAAAAAGTTAGTCTTTACTCTCCTCACTTCGAAGGCGAGGAATACTCTGAGTTTGAGAAGTTCCTACTGACTTACAAGGACACATATCCTAACGACGTGCGTCAGTTGGTGTATAGGTTAGACATTATCAAGCGCGATGGAGCCGAAGATCGTCATTTCCGCTATGAGGGAACACGACGCGACAGGGTGATGGCTCTACCTTCACATTTGGAAACGACGTCGTTGAGGTTGTATTTGCTGAACATACAGGCTAAGATACTTATCCTTGGCAATGGCGGTCTGAAAAATACTGCCACATATGAGGAGGATGAAAATCTACATCGTCAAGTAAAGCTGCTTCAGAAGATTGATATTGAATTGAAACAAAGAGAAAGAAGTAAGGTGATTGTGGTTACTGGCACAGAATTATTGGGCGAACTATCTTTCACTATTGATGACGAATAAATAGAAGGAGGAACTGTTATGAAGACAAACAAAATTATGGACGATATTCGAAGCACCATTTCTCCAGAAATGAAGTTGCAGATGGAATTGTCTGTGGCAATAGCCAACCGTATTTATGAAATCCTTGAAGCAAGGGGAATGTCGCAGAAAGACTTCGCCAAATTGATGGGTAAGACGGAAACGGAGGTGAGCCGATGGCTGTCAGGCACTCATAATCTGACAATGGCCACGATATGCAAGATTTCTGCAGCCTTGGATGCAGAGGTTGTGAAAGTGACAGACTGCGAATTGGAACCGGCTTTTGCATAGAACAAGAATACGAACAATACGACTTGTGAGAATATAATGACAAGTGAGACAATTGTGTCAAACCAGATACATGACACAATAAGCCAACAGCGGGGTGAAAGGCCCTGCATTTTTTTTATTATTTCTTAGTCTGTTCCACGATTTGAAACAATCTAAGCCTACCTTTGCACCAGAAACTGATTGTTGAACTAAAAACCATTATATTTATGGAAGCAAAGAAACTTACGATTGAGACACTTGTAGAGAAGTTTATGGACAAGCTGTTCCAGCTGATCGAGTATGCATGTGACAACGACCCGTTCCTGGGTCGTAAGTCGTCGGCACCTGCTGTGATGCAGAATACTGCTGCTCCTATCCGCTTTTCGAGCGATGACCAGTTGGTAGAGGGAGAGTTGTTTGGCTGAAAGAGACCCTCCCCAGCCCTCCCTGTTTAGGGAGGAGGGATGGATGCACAATAAGTATAAACGATTAAAATAATCAAGTGATGGAATTCAAATTAAGAGCAAATATTGTAAAGAGCAAAGAGCTGACTATCGAGGCTAATGACCTAAATGAGGCGATGGAGAAAGCAAAAGCGATGTTTAACGATCCTGTCTCGTTGAAAGATTGGGAAATTACCAAACTGTATTTTGACGAGATTGGTCCCATCAAATGGATGGACGAAAAAGGAAGGTAGTAATGTATGAGGTATTCGACGATTGTTGAAAAGGATGATAAGACGTTGTTGGAGATCATCGCGGCACTGGAACAGTTTGAATAGAGCAGGTTCATTGCCGGCATCCAGGCGCGCCACTATACGAAATATGACATCGAACAGGTGCTCGACATGGTAATCTCGTATCAGTCAAGAATGAATGTCGAGACCCGTTCGCTGGTGAGGTTTTCTGAGACGTTTATCCAACTGTTTGCTACAGACAACAACAAATGTTTTGAAACGGCGCAACGCTATTTCAACCGTATCCGCTCGACGCTGTGTGCTATCAAGAAAGTGTTTCAGAAGACCACGCCACGCTCGATGGTGCAACTGCCTGAGGGGGCAGCGCAGCCAACGGTGTTCGAGCGGTCGTCGCTGTCGTATGGTGCATGTGTCATTGATATGTACGGCCTGGCATCGTATGACGATTGTGTGCAGCAGCTCTATCATAAGCTGGAGACGCTGTTGGCAACGGCTGCCACAACGCTGGGGCTGTGCCATCGGATGATAGAGAGCGAGGAGATGATCCGTCAGGATGTGCAGCAGCTGAAGGACATCTACCATGACAGCTGTAACCAGCTGATGGGCAGCGTCAGGGAGTTTGCCAGCTTCTTGGGGTCAGTGCAGCAGTTGCCTGAAACGGAGCTGAACAGGCGTCGGAAGAGCGCCCGTTCGTTGGATGATTTCCTGAAGAAGGAGTATCACAATGTGCCCAGGCAGGAATTCAAGCAGTATGTGTGGCTGGAGGCTGTTCGACAGGGTCACAACGACGGGCTGTCAGAGGAAGAGACCTATCTCTTTCACGACAACCACGAGCGTGTCAGGCAGGTGCGCTGGGTCATAGAACATTTTGACGAGCTGAACGTGGAAGGTCAGCAGGGGAAGCTGGATTCAACCATACTGGTCTATTTCCTGAAATGGTGCGGCGTTGGTCAGACCAAAGAGAAACGCCTGTACCAGTATTTCTGCGACACATACAGGGGCAGGTATAGTCTGCTGGTGTGGTCGGCTGTGTCGAAGGAGCGCAAGGACCAGCGCGAAAGCGGCATCACAGACAGAGGTGCGGCCGCTACATTTCAACAAATGATAGAAAAGTTGCAGGAAGAGGCAGCTGTGGTCTGAAAGTTTTCGATTCTTTAGAAAAACAGGTAGATGGATTCCAATAGGGGTTCATCTACTTTTTTTGTATCTTTTCCTCAGCTTTTGAGGAAAACTTGCCAACTTTTCCTCAATTTGATGATGTTCTGAGGAAAAGTTTCCGTCGTTTTGAGGAAAAGTGGCAGTTTTTGAGGAAAAGTAGTAGATTTCAAGTGTTAAATTCTGAGGAAAAGTTGAAATGCACAATCTACTACATTTCCGTCGGATGCTTTCATCGCGTTTTTTATACCTCTACCTTTGCAATCACAAACATTATTAATCCGAGTTGTGTGAGAGTTCCCATGGGATGAAGTAGCTACACCTCCACGCTTCTCACAACACTTGGAAAAGATGGAAAGAGACATGAGTGAGTACACCTGCGTAGATGGTGTGTACTTCAAGGTGGAACAGGTGGTGAAGATGGCGCAGAATGCTGGTAGCTTCGCCGTGGCTGAACATTATCTGTGTGCGTTGTTGGCACATGGGCTGATGTATGGCAAAACGGAGATCATCGACCGTGTGAACGAGGTGAGGGAGCAGTATCAGGTGTTGCCCTTCAAGAAGCCTGAGTAT
>CADCPZ010000074.1 GCA_902803475.1 uncultured Prevotellaceae bacterium | reverse complement strand
GTTTCACCTTCCGCATCATCCCCATCTGCTCGGTTTGCTTGCGGAAGGCTTCCTTCTCAGCGTAATACTCCAGCTGGAGCAATACCCGTTGTTGTTGCAATGCCTGTATGGTAGTATTCATTGATATTTCTCCTTTTCGGCATGCAAATATAAGCAAAAAACATCAAACCAAGGAAGTTTGCATCATTTTATAGCTGAAAAAATTTGGCAGGGAATGAAATTCTTCGTACCTTTGCGCCCGAAATTTAGGATTGTCCAATGGTGTAATGGTAGCACAACAGGTTTTGGTTCTGTTTGTGGTGGTTCGAATCCGCCTTGGACAACGCAAAGAGAATGTGGCTAAAGAAATTTAAAATTTTACTTTTTCTGATAGCTAATTCTCTTTTTTTATGTATCTTTGTTGCGGAAAAACGATAAAGTATGAAAACAAACTACGAATTGCGCTATGCAGCACATCCAGAAGATGTCAAACACTACGACACGGCACGCTTGCGTCGTGATTTCCTGATTGAGACATTATTCGTTGACAATGAAGTGAATATGGTGTATTCCATGTATGACCGTATGGTGGTTGGCGGTGCGATGCCTGCAGGAGAAGAACTGTTGTTGGAAGCCATCGACCCACTGAAGGCTTCGCATTTCACTACACGTCGTGAAGTCGGTATTTTCAATGTGGGAGGTGACGGCCTTGTACGTGTTGGCAACGATACCTTTGAACTTACCTATAAAGACGCCCTCTATATTGGCAGTGGCGATCATGATGTGGTTTTCATCAGTAAGGATTCGCAAAAGCCGGCAAAGTTCTACTTCAACTCTACAACGGCTCATGCGGGTTTTCCTACACGAAAGGTTGCAAAGAGCGAAGCCGATGCCGTACACATGGGATCCTTGGAGATGTCGAACGAGCGTACCATCAACAAGATGCTGGTCAATCAGGTGTTGCCGACCTGTCAGTTGCAGATGGGTATGACCGAACTGGCTACGGGAAGTGTGTGGAATACGATGCCGGCACATGTCCACAGCCGTCGTATGGAGGCGTATTTCTATTTCGAGGTTCCTGAGGACCAGGCCGTTTGTCATCTGATGGGCGAACCGCAGGAGACGCGTCATATCTGGATGAAAGGCAACCAGGCTGTGCTGTCACCAGAATGGAGCATTCATTCTGCTGCCGCTACTCATAACTATACCTTTATCTGGGGTATGGGTGGTGAGAATTTAGATTATGGCGATCAGGATTTCTTCGCGATTACGGATTTGAAATAAAACATTATTATAAACCCATTTAAAAATTTTTACTATGACAAGTTTAAAAGATTTCTCTTTGGAAGGTAAGAATGCGTGGATTACTGGCGCATCTTATGGTATTGGTTTCAACATTGCAAAGGCTTTCGTTGCAGCAGGTGTAAAGAACATCATCTTCAACGATATCAACGAGGCTGCCCTCGAAAGAGGTCTGGCTAACTACAAGGAGGCAGGCATTGAGAATGTTCACGGCTATGTATGCGACGTAACGAAGGAAGACGACGTGAAGGCTCTCGTAGAGAAGATTCATGCTGAGGTAGGTCAGATTGACATCCTCGTCAACAATGCAGGTATCATCAAGCGTATTCCTATGCACGAGATGAAGCGTGCTGAGTTCCAGCAGGTCATCGACGTAGACCTCGTGGCTCCGTTCATCGTTGCTTCTGCCGTTCTGCCTGAGATGATGGAGCGTAAGGAAGGTAAGATTATCAACATCTGCTCAATGATGTCTGAGCTGGGTCGTGAGACCGTTTCTGCATACGCAGCAGCAAAGGGTGGTCTGAAGATGCTAACCCGTAACATCTGCTCTGAGTATGGTGAGTATAATATCCAGTGTAATGGTATTGGCCCGGGTTACATCGCTACACCACAGACAGCTCCTCTTCGTGAGCGTCAGCCAGATGGTAGTCGTCATCCGTTCGATAGCTTCATCTGCGCAAAGACTCCGGCTGGTCGCTGGCTTGATCCTTCTGAGCTGGGCGGTCCTGCAGTATTCCTGGCTTCTAAGGCTTCAGATGCTGTCAACGGCCACATTCTCTATGTTGACGGTGGTATTCTTGCTTACATTGGCAAGCAGCCGAAATAATAATTTCCTTTTAATAAAGACCTGCAAGCAGTTGTTTGCAGGTCTTTTTATTTGTTCCTTTTTCAACTCGATGTGCTACTGTTCAAACAGGGCAAATAGCTGATTTTCCGACGATATTTTTGTCTGTCGGATAAAATTGTGTACTTTTGCACCCGAATTTATGCCCCTATATATATAATAAGGTGGAAAAAATAATAATCAGATGAACGAAAAAGTATTTGCGACATTAAAATCTGCTGAGACAGAAGACTGGTTCGATATGCATATCATGCGTCCGTTGAGTTATCTATGGGTACAACTCTTCGCCCGTTTGAACGTGCATCCCAATATGGTTACCGTGCTGTCGATGATTATCGGTGGCGGAAGCTGTATCTTCTTCGCACATGGCAGTTTTTATTATGAAGGAATAAGTGGATTGATTTTCAATATCATTGCTATTCTACTGTTGATGTGGGCAGCATTGTTCGATTGTGTGGACGGTCAGCTGGCGCGTTTGACAGGGAAGAAGAGCCGTCTGGGACGGATCCTCGATGGTGTAGCTGGATTCATGTGGTACATCCCTATTTATTTCGGGCTGACCTACCGCTTCTACATCCATCACGACATTGAGTTCGGTTTGTTTGGTATCAGCGAAACCGATACGCATGTCTATATTGCGACTGCCATCGTGTTGGTGATGGCTTTTGCTTCAGGTCTCTATGGATTGGCCAGTCAGCAGCGTCTTGCCGACTACTATATCCAGATTCATCTCTTTTCCTTGAAAGGGGCAAAGGGTAGCGAATTAGATACCTATGCTCAGCAGAAACAGATCTACGAAGAGATGTCGTGGAAGGAGAATTGGATTTGGAAGTTCTTTCAGAAGACATACGTTGACTACACTCGTGCACAGGAAGCCGTTACACCTGAGTTCCAGCATCTTCGTGCCGTATTGAAGGAGAAATACAACGATACAGACCATATCCCGCAGGAGGTGTTCGACGAGGTACATCGCAACTCGCTGCCGCTGATGAAATATGTGTTGATGCTGATGTTCAACTTCCGAACATTGATTCTCACTACAACCTGTTTGTTGGACGTCCCCGTACTTTGTTTCGTGTTGGAAATCTTCGGATTAACCCTTCTGGCACACTATGTGAATCGTCGTCATGAAGGATTCTGCCGACAGATTGCAGAAGCCCAAACAAATAATCCCTAAACGACCAATTTCTCAATCTCCCAATTATGAAGTGGACCAAGAAAAAACTCAATAACCTCTTTTTCTTTATTGGAATTGCTGCTGTTGTAGTGATGATGCTGACGTTTGACGTGAGTTTCATCGAACTATGGGAGCATCTCACTCATGCTGGCTACTGGTTGGTACCGATCATTGGCGTATGGGTTATCATCTATGCGATCAACGCATGGTCGTGGCAGTGGGTTATCAAAGGAAATACCGAGAAAGATGAACATGTGAGTTTCTGGCGTATCTATAAACTGACGATTACGGGTTATGCGTTGAACTATGCCACACCCGTAGGAGGACTGGGTGGCGAACCGTATCGTATCATGGAACTCTCGAAGGATATCGGTAAGGAGCGCGCCTCATCATCGGTGATTCTCTATGCCATGATGCATATCTTCGCCCATTTCTGGTTCTGGTTTCTCTCCATCTTCATCTATCTGGCGCTGGTCATGGTAGGCGACCTACCACTCGACACAGCGGTGACCATCTTGCTGAGCGGCATCGGTGTACTGTTTGTGTTGGCGTTCATCTTCTTCGCCAGAGGTTTTAAACGGGGAATGGCCGTCAGAGCATTGCGCTGGATAGCTAAGATTCCAGGTTTGAAAGGTTGGAGTCGACGAATACAAGACCGCCACTCTGCGCTATTGCACAAGATAGACCGGCAGATAGCCGAACTCTACAAGCATCACAAGCAGGCATTCTACTATTCGCTAATACTGGAGTATTTCTCCCGCGTAGTACAAAGTGCAGAGTTTTTCTTCATGCTCCTGCTCTTTGATATTGACTGCGGGGGCGGATGGTCCGGATTGACGCTGACCTATCTTCACTCCATCCTCATCTTGTCTTTTACCAGCTTCGTGGCCAATCTCATAGGCTTCCTGCCCATGCAATTGGGTGTACAAGAGGGTGGAATCGTCGTTTCTACAGCAGCCTTGGGTTTAAAACCAGCTGTTGGTATCTTCGAAAGCATCATTTGCCGTGTACGCGAAATCATCTGGATTCTTATCGGTATCCTCCTGATGCGAACGGATAAGTATGAGTAGAGGAGGAGAGAAGGAGTAAGGAGAGAAGGGGAAAAAGAAAAGGCGACTCACATGAGTCGCCTTTATTTTTTTGTAATTTCTTTACAAATTACTTGTTAACTGCCTCAGCGAGTTCTGCACCAGCCTTGAACTTAGCAACCTTCTTAGCAGCAATCTTAATCTTCTGCTTTGTTGCAGGATTGATACCTTCGCGTGCAGGACGCTCTGCGATAGCGAATGTACCGAAACCAATCAACTGAATCTTATCACCTGCGATAAGAGCACCCTTGATAGCTTCAACTGTTGCGTCCAATGCTTTTTTAGCATCTGCTTTGCTCAGACCTGCGCCTGCTGCAATTTTCTCGATTAATTCAGACTTGTTCATAATTTAAGTGATTAAATGGTTAAAGTGAAACAAAATTTTCAAATTTCTTGCGCAAATATATAAGTTTGTTTTCATAAACCAAATAAAAAAAAGAAAAAATTGAAGAAAACAGTAAAAAAAAACTTGAAAAGGGCATGTTCTATGCCATTTAACGGATATTTTTCGTAATTTTGCGCCAAATTATTGAAAATGACAAAAACGTATGCGAAATATACCTATCGTTACTAAAAGCTTGCTCATTATCAATGTTGCGGCTTTTCTCATCAGCATGTTTTCTGGTCATGTGGACATGTTGGGTACCAGTCGGATGAACGATATCTTTGGTTTGCATTTCTTCCTGGCCCCAAACTTTCACTTTTACCAGCTTGTCACTTATATGTTTATGCATGGTGGTTGGGCACATCTGTTTTTCAATATGTTTGCCTTGTGGATGTTTGGCTGCGTCGTCGAAAATGTATGGGGACCGAAGAAATTCCTTTTTTATTACATTTTTTGCGGAATCGGTGCAGGCTTATGCCAAGAAATTGCACAGTTCGTACAGCTATATATCGTTGCTAATGAGCAGATAGTAGACTTTACAATCGGCAAGATATTTGTAGTTGCTAACAGCAATGCTTCGTTATTGAACCTCTGGACAACTGTTGGTGCGTCAGGAGCCATTTATGCCATTCTGTTGGCGTTCGGTATGCTCTTCCCTGAGCAACGCATCTTCATCATTCCGATTCCTTTCCCCATCAAGGCGAAGTGGTTTGTGATGATCTATGTGGCCATAGAACTGTTCTCGGCTATCGGTTCTTCTGGCGACGGTGTGGCCCATGTCGCTCATTTGGGTGGTATGCTATTTGGCTTCCTGCTCATCAGATATTGGAAAAAGCATCCTCATAGCAATACAGTCAATTTCAGCGATTTCCGCATCTTCCATTCAACGACTTCGACACAGCCTCCACATCACGAGAGCGACTGGGAATATAACCAGCGTAAGCAGACGGAGCAGGCTGAAATCGACCGCATCCTTGATAAGATTCGGAAAAGTGGCTATGACAGTTTGTCGAAGTCAGAGAAACAGAAACTCTTTGAAAGCAGCAAGAAATAGATGAAACGCTTCAAGACTTTTACCCTTCGGGTGATAGCAGGAGCCAATGTGGCAACGGTGCTGATTATGCTTCTCTTGGGCTATTCCGGTTACTTCAACCCTGTGGAACATCCCATTTTGGCTTGCTCAACCCTGTTGTTCCCCGTCTTTCTGGTGATCAACCTGTTGTTTCTTGTCTTTTGGCTTTTCTTCTACTGGCGCGGAGCCATCATCCCTTTTGTGGGATATTTGATCTGCTATTTCCCCATACGCACGTATATACCTTTTAATATTGTTTCAGAACCGCCGGAAGGAGCCATCAAGGTGGTGTCGTACAATGTAGCAGGATACGGATATGGTGCATTAGGATTGCCGAATGATGAACCCAGCGAGGTGGTCAGTTGGCTGATTGATAGCGATGCCGATATCATCTGCATCCAAGAAGGCGGCATTTCAGCCGCTGATGCCCGTGTCAATGACGTACTGAAAAAGAAGTATGAATTCTCCAAAGAGGAAGTAAAGGATAAGGGTACTGCGTTGTCACTATTTAGCCGTTTCCCGATTCTAAAGTCCGAATCCATCGAATATGAATCGAAAGGAAATGCCAGTGTTGCGTTCGAAATAGACTATCATGGCAAAGAGGTTGTCATCATCAACAACCACTTAGAAAGTAATGGGCTGAGTACGGAGGTGAAGCAGAATTTCAAACAGATGGTGAAAGGTGATTTGACAGCCGAAGAAGCCAAAGGTGAGTCGCGTGTGCTGTTCGATCGTCTGCGCGATGCCGTCAGAAAACGTGCCCCACAGGCTGAGGCTGTTGCTGCATATATTGCCAAGTGCCGTGATGAAGGAAAAAGTGTTATCGTCTGTGGCGATTTCAACGACAATCCCATTTCCTATACCCATCGTACTATCGCTAAAGACCTTACCGACTGTTATGTATCAAGCGGAAAAGGACCAGGATGGAGTTACGCCAGAGGTGGGATGCGGGTTCGTATCGACAACATTCTTTGCTCCGACGAATGGGAGCCTTATGGTGCAAAAGTTGACACGAAGGTGACCGTTTCCGACCACTATCCAGTGTATTGTTGGCTGAAAATGAAGTAAAAACATAAAATAAACCGACAGAAATTTTTCAAACTACAGAAAAATCACTATCTTTGCACGCTAATTTGCATATAGCAACTGGCTTCATGCCAAGAATGGAACGAAAGAATTTAATAATCAAACAATAAATTAACAAAATGCAAAACAAAGGATTAGTAATTTTTGTTGCCGTCCTCCTGACGTTGGCAAGCATCTTCTATCTGTCCTTCTCAGTGGCTACCAGCTACTATGATGGAAAGATTGCGGAGATTGAGAAGACCGACCCTATTGCTGCAGAGAACTACAAGGACTCTGTGAAGTATTTGGGTATCTACTCCTACCAGAAGTGTTTGGAGACACAGATTGGTCTCGGACTTGACCTGAAGGGCGGTATGAACGTCATTCTTGAAATCTCAGTACCAGATGTAATCGAGGTATTGGCAGATCACAAGACTGACCCGGCTTTCGTGAAATCTATGCAGGAAGCCCGCAAGCAGGAAGAGGATAGTCAGAAAGACTTTATCACTCTTTTCATCGATGCTTACAAGAAAAATTCAAATGGTGGCCGTCTGGCAACAATCTTTGCCACACAGCAGTTGAAGAACAAGGTGAACACTCAGAGCACCGACGAAGAAGTTGAGAAGGCTCTCCGCGAGGAGGTTCAAGCCGCTATCGACAACTCGTTCAACGTGGTTCGTAACCGTATCGACAAGTTTGGCGTTGTACAGCCGAACATCCAGAAACTGGAAGGTCAGGACGGTCGTATCATGGTCGAGATGCCTGGTATCCGTGAGCCGGAGCGTATGCGTAAGCTCCTGCAGGGTAGTGCAAACCTGGAGTTCTGGGTAACTTATAACAATACGGAAATCAATCCGTATCTCCAGCAGCTCAATGCTCGTCTGGCAAGTGGTGACACCAAGGTTGACACCACCAAGACTGATACTGCCAAGACACAGGTTGCTGCCGCTGAGAAGAAGCAGACTCCTGAAACCAAGTTCCAGTTGAAGAACGAGAACAAGGAGACAGCAAGTGCTGCAGCAGCTAAGAAAACCGAGGCTGCCCAGTTGGCACAGGCTAAGAAAGAGAACCCATTGCTCTCTATGTTGCAGATTATTCCGAACGATGCTTTGGCACTCGTAGGTTATGCTCATGTTCGTGATACAGCGGAAATCAACCAGATTCTCCACTCTGAGCTGGCTCAGCGCATTCTTCCTTCAGACCTGAAACTGTTGTGGGGTGCAAAGCCAATGAACGAGGAGAACAAGAATATCTATGAGCTTTATGCCCTGAAGGTGACCACAACAGATGGTCGCGCTCCGTTGGAGGGTGATGTTATCACTGACGCCAAGGATACTTACGACCAGTTCGGTAAGCCTGAGGTATCGATGACGATGAACTCTGATGGTGCTCGCGAGTGGGCAGCGCTGACAAAGGCAAACGTTGGTAAGGCAGTCGCCATCGTTCTTGATGGTGTTGTTTACTCTGCTCCACGTGTCAACCAGGAAATCAGCGGCGGTCAGTCATCTATCAGCGGTAACTTTACCATTGAAGATACCAAAGACTTGGCTAACACCTTGAAATCTGGACGTATGCCTGCACCTGCACGTATCGTACAGGAAGAGGTCGTTGGTCCTACCCTCGGTGCTCAGTCCATCCAGCAGGGACTCTGGTCGTTCGTCATCGCCTTCGTCATCCTGATGGTTTACATGCTCATCATGTATGATTTCATCCCAGGTATGATGGCTAACATCGCACTGTTGTTCAACCTCTTCTTCACGTTGGGTATCCTTGCATCCTTCCAGTCGGCACTCACAATGCCTGGTATTGCCGGTATCGTGCTGACACTCGGTACTGCTGTCGATGCCAACGTGCTTATCTATGAGCGTATCAAGGAAGAGATGCGTGGCGGTAAGAACATCAAACAAGCACTGCAGGCAGGTTACAGCAATGCTTTCTCTGCCATCTTCGACTCTAACTTGACCTCATTGATCACAGGTGTCATCCTGCTGGTAACAGGTACAGGTCCTATCCGCGGTTTCGCAACCACTTGGATCATCGGTATCTGCTGCTCGTTCTTCACCGCAGTGTTCCTGACCCGTCTGGTTTACGAGAATCAGTTCAAGCACGACCGTTGGCTCGGACAAACCTTCTGCACAAAGATTTCCAAGAACCTCATGCAGAACATGGATGTGAAGTTCATGAGTCTCTTCAAATACTCATTCACTATCGCAGCTATCGCAGCCATCGTCTTCTGTGTCAGCTTCTTCGTTCGCGGCCTCAGCCAGAGCATCGACTTCACTGGTGGACGCAACTATGTGGTAACCCTCGACAAGGCTACCCATGTAGAGGATGTCCGTAAGGTACTCGATGGTGCCTTCGTCAACTCGAAGGGCGAGAATGCCGGACAGCCAGCTAACACGACCGTGATAGCATTGGGTACTGACGGTAAGACCATCCGTGTATCTACCAACTGGAATATCGAGTCTAACGATCCTACTGAGGACGATAAGGCCGAGACCATCCTTTACGATGCACTGAAGAAGGCAAACCTCGTTGCACAGGCCAATGTAGAAGCATTCAAGAATCCGGATGTTCGCGAAGGTGGTTCCATCATCAGTTCACAGAAGGTAGGTCCGTCAGTGGCTAAGGATATCACCTACGGCGCTATCGTCAGCGTGCTCCTCGCTTTGGTATTCATCTTCCTCTATATCCTCCTGCGCTTCCGCAACGTCGGCTTCTCTGTCGGCTCTATCGTAGCGTTGGCAGTCGATACACTGGTTGTATTGGGTATCTACTCACTCTGCTGGGGCTGGGCACCGTTCTCACTGGAAATCGACCAGACCTTCATCGGTGCTATCCTGACTGTGATCGGTTACTCCATTAATGATAAGGTGGTGGTATTCGACCGTATCCGTGAGAACCTCAAGCTGCATCCGAAGCAGGACAAGCAGACCGTGTTCAACAACTCTATCAATCAGACGTTGGCACGTACCATCAACACCTCACTCTCTACGTTGATCGTACTCTTGTGTATCTTCTTCCTCGGAGGTGAGAGCATCCGCAGCTTCTCGTTCGCGATGATCCTCGGTGTTGTCTTCGGTACCCTGTCTTCTATCTTCATCGCATCACCAGTTGCTTATCTGGTTATGGGTCGTAAGATTGAAAACCGTTTGGAAAAGAAAGAAGAGGAGTAATCATCCTCGATCATAAACATAAAAGAGGGAATTGCTTTTGGCAATTCCCTCTTTGTTTTATCAGAACTTGGTTATGATATTCTATGCTAATCCATCGTATTCGCTGATGGCTTTACGCCATTCATCGGGGAAGGGAATGGCTTGTTGCTGTTTCAGGTCGTAGAGTACCATGATGGAAAGGCAGCGGCTCTTTACTTCCTGCGTATCAGTATCGATAACATCCTGTTCCAGGTGAAAGCTCTTGTTTCCAATCTTTGATACACGTGTGCGGCCTGCGATATGGTCGTTGGCTTTAATCTGTGACATGAACTCTGCCTCAATCTTCACTACCACAATGGCAATCTGTTCCCAGTCAACATGTGGACAGACGCTGGCGAAATAGTTTGTTTTGGTGGTATCGTAGAACTCAAAATAAATGGTATTGTTGACATGTCCGAACTTGTCAACATCATTGAAACGTATTTGCAGAGGCATCACGTGATGGAATTCTGTATTTCTTTCTTCTATCATTGTTGTAAGTTTAAAATTAAGATTTGCGGCTGCAAAGTTAGAAAAAAAAAATTGGATACGCAAATTTGTTATCTTAAGCAAATCGTACCTAAAAAACAAATAATGACACAATAATTCATGTTTTTCTCCGTTTATTCTATGTTTTATAGAACAAACCTAATAATAATCAATTATGAAAAAGATCTTATTTTTGATGGCAGCTGTTGCTATGATGGTTTCTTGTGGCAACAAGCAGCAAACAGAAGGAGAAGGCGAGAAAGCAGCAACAGAAGGATTTACCTTCTCAGTTAAAAACAACATTACTGGTACCACTGGTCCAAACTGCTTCCTCCCAGAATTAGGCGCACCTATCAGCTTCGAGGTAACAGGCGAAGGTGATATATTGGATGTTGCAGCTACTGTAAAAATCAAGCATGGTGACAAGACCGAGGTGAAAGAGGCTCGTGAGACCAGCGAACTGTGGATCAGCGGTCGTGACGAAGACAACAAGGACGTTGAGATTAAACTGGTTGCTGATGAGGAGAATCAGAAGAAGCTCGTAGAATGGTTCCCCAAAGCAGCTGGCGAAGAGGTTGATATCACCTTCAAGGGCAAAGTGCCAAAGGCAGACCTCGAAAAGGTTAACGGCAAAGAATGTACCAATACGTTGGTATTCTAATATCCAAACAAATAGGGTTTGCAAAAATTGCAAACCCTATTTATTTTAAAGGAAACTTCATACATCAACCTTCTTACATTCTCTCCGGCACTTCAATACCGAGGAGTGCCATACCGTTCTTGATGGTTTTCGCAACATTTCGTGCCAACACCAGACGGAAAGATTTCTGTTCTTCAGTGTCAGCATTCAAGATGCTGTAGTCGTGGTAGAATTGGTTGAACTGCTTCGTTAACTCATAGCAGTAGTTTGCAATGCCGCTGGGCGAATAGTCTTTTCCTGCCTGTTCAACAGTAGCCCCAAACTCATTGAGCTTCTGGATGAGGTCGATTTCTTTTTCATTGAGAGCGAGAGAACGAGGGAGCGAGGAAGCGAGGTTAGAGCTTTCTGCTTGAGACTCAGAAGATGATTCTATTCTCGTTCCTTCGTTCTCTCTCTCCCTCGTTCCCTCGCTCTTACGAAGTATTGAGCGGATACGAGCATGGGTATATTGAATGAAAGGTCCCGTATTACCATTGAAGTCAATAGACTCCTCAGGGTTGAATAGCATGTTCTTGCGGGCATCGACCTTCAGGATGAAGTATTTCAGCGCACCCAGTCCCACGATACGGGCAATCTCCTGCTTTTCTTCCTCCGTCATATCATTGAACTTACCCAGTTCGTCGCTGGTCTTGCGGGCATCAGCAATCATGGCGGCAATCAATTCGTCGGCATCGACTACGGTACCCTCACGGCTCTTCATCTTGCCGTTCGGCAGTTCCACCATTCCATAAGAGAAGTGTACCAGTTCCTTGCCCCACTCAAAGCCTAAGCGGTCAAGCAGTATCGACAACACCTGGAAGTGATAGTTCTGTTCGTTGCCCACCACATAAATCATTTTGTTGATGGGGTAGTCTTGGAAACGCATCTGTGCCGTACCGATGTCCTGAGTCATATAAACGCTGGTTCCATCGCTGCGCAACAGCAGTTTCTGGTCAAGTCCCTCATTGGTGAGGTCGGCCCATACACTATTGTCTTCTTTGCGGAAGAACAGTCCTTTCTCCAGACCTTCTTCCACCTTCTTCTTTCCTTCAAGATAGGTGTCTGACTCGTAGTAAATTTTATCGAACGAAACGCCTAAAGCCTTATAGGTCTCATCGAAACCGGCATACACCCAGTCGTTCATCTTCTTCCACAGGGCGCGTACCTCAGGGTCGTTCTGTTCCCAACGCACCAGCATGTCGTGAGCCTCGACGATGAGTGGAGCCTCGTTTTTGGCACGTTCCTCTGCTTTTTCCTCATCCAGTCCTTCCGCGATGAACTTCGCTTTGAGTTCCTTCACCTCTTCGCGGTAGTGTTTGTCGAACGCTACATAGTAGTCGCCAATGAGGTGATCGCCTTTCTTTCCGCTGGATGCTGGCGTTTCTCCGTTGCCCCATTTCTGCCAGGCGAGCATCGACTTGCAGATATGAATACCGCGGTCGTTGACTATATTCGTCTTGACAACCTTGTTGCCGTTGGCTTCCATGATCTGCGCCAAAGACCAGCCGAGCAGGTTGTTGCGCACATGACCTAAGTGTAGCGGTTTATTCGTGTTTGGAGAAGAGTATTCTATCATCACGAGGGGAGAATCCTCGTGCGCACTCTGATAGCCCCATTTCTCATTTTTGTCGATATCCATGAGCAGCTGGACCCATGCTGTAGAAGCAATGACGAGGTTCAAGAAACCCTTTACCACATTGAATTTTTCAATGGCCGTACAGTTTTTCTGTAGGTATTCACCTATCTCCTGCGCCGTATCTTCCGGCTTTTTCTTCGACATTTTCAGGAAGGGGAACACCACCAGTGTGAGGTTTCCTTCAAAATCACTTCTCGTCTTCTGCAATGCCACCATTTTCTCTGGTACCTCCTGACCGTAGAGTTCCTTTACGGCGGCCATCACGCTACTTGTAATCTGTGCTTCTATCTTCATCTTCAATGCTATATTTACAAAAATCGCTGCAAAGGTAATGAAAACCGAGGGCAGAACAAAATAAACTTGTTTATTTTTTATGCCGAGGTGTATCTTACCTTCGAGACGTCAGTCTCAAAGGTTGTTCCGCCTACCTTTGAGACGTCAGTCTCAAAGCTCCTCTTCCTCTTCCCAGTCCGCATTCCACATCTCAATACCTTTTGCCGCAACGCTTTCGTCACTTCCGAAAGAGTCGTCGGTTTGTTCGTATGTGATGGAATTGTCGTCGGCGCTGACTTGTGGAAAGCCGTGGCTTGCCTGCATCATATCGTTGCAGGCAGCCACCGCTGTTGTATCAGTAGTTGGCAATATATAAGATTCTTTTTGCTTCATCTTATAACCACCTTTTTGCCCTGATGAATATAGATGCCCTTGCTGGTTGGCTTTCCACTCAAACGGCGGCCGTTCAGGTCGTACCATACATTGAAAGCTGTTTTGTTGTCAACCAATACAGATATTCCGGTTACCCCATCGAAGGAAGCACCATGTGCCAGCTGACTGCTGGTAAGACCAGAAAGGTAAGCACGGAATGATCCCACTGTTGTGCCGGCATTGTCTAACCACGCCATCTGTCCTGTCGTGCGGAAAGCAGCATAACCTTCATTGCCCGTTACTTGGAATTGTCGGAAATTACCGATGAAATCGACGTTTTCTACTATTTTCTTCAAATCTGCAGCCGTTTTAGCCAATTCCATATTTCCTGCTTTGGCATCGATGGTGAGTGTCACAGGAGCATTTGTCAGGTTCCTTATGATATAAGGTTTATAGGCTGTCATTGTTGCCACACTGATAAATTCGATACCATTGGCTGTCGCACCCGTCAGCTCATAGACTTTCAGACCTGTCGGTATTGTTGTCACATCTCGCGGCAGACAGATAGTACCATAGCTGTTGGCAGGGAAGGTTCTGCTATAGGTGAGCGTCGTACGCCGTCCGAAGTTTACAGGATAAACGGGATATCCGTCTTCGAAGACCACCTTGTAGCCAGTTGCTTTCAGTGGCAGATGCCATCCGCCAGAGTTATAAACCACGTTTTGCGTATTGCTAATCTTTGCCAGTTGGTCAGAAGCCGCATTGTCGTCACCACCCGATCCACTGAGGATTATGATCACATTGGGATTGTTTGGTGTGCTGATCATCATCGGCGTGGTATTGTTCAGTGCAATCGCACTCAAATCAATCGCCGTAGCATTCTTTGGCAGTGCTGCCACATCATTGAGGAATTGTGCTTTATTGGCATCGTTGATACCTGCTCCGAAGGTCGTCACCGTTACCAGACCCTTGGAGTCAGGACTTCCCACGAAGATCTTGTCACTTGTTTCCTTGTAGAGATATACATTTGTTATCAAAGCCTCATTGTCTCCTGCCTTGTAGTCGTTGAACGAGAAGAAGAGCCAGTTCAGCGTCGTATTGCTAATGGGCAGGTCAACGGTGTTCCACTGTCCTGCCTGAAGCGGTTTGGCATACACCTTGTTGGCTGGTGCTCCTTCTGTGTGGAAGCTGAAAGCGGGAGCATCGTTGGCAACGAATATGTCTGCATGGATCATATTATAGTCGGAGATATCGAGGTTGTTGAGTGCTCCGAATCCGAATGTTCCAAGCTTTGATACAAAGAGGGCGTTTGCGGTTGCGCCACCGATTGTCGGTACAGGGAAGTGGTCGGTACCATAGAGCGAACCTCCGTTATAGTCGAAGTTCATGTTCGGCGACTCCTGTCCTACGAAAAGCGGCAGTTTTCCGCTCATGCTCGGTGCATCTTCCACAGCCGGAATATCGCTGTATCGTAAGCCCGTCGGTCCGATACCTCGTACATATACCGTCTTGCTGAGTTCCCCTTGTGTCATCACGATGGCATACTTTCCTGCCACCATCGCTGTGAACGTCTTTTCTTCTATGTTGAGGATAGCGTTCGTTGTGGGTACTAACTCCTCGTTATCGTTTACCTCATAGAAGTTGAATGTCGGCGCAGCACCCTGATAAGGAGCACCAAACTGGTCGATGCCAGATGCGGTGTAGGGAACAGTCTGTCCGATGATGGGATCTTTGTCGAGTTCGAATGACAGGCTGGTAAGGCGCAGCCCTTCTTCTACAGGCAGCGTTTTTGTAGCTTTCATTCCCTCAACAATCGCGCTGACGTTCACCTTTCCATAGTTGGCTGGTGTAAACAGGCCTGTTGCAGTAATGACACCATCGGTCGTTTCCCAAGTCGGCGACACATTTATCTCCTCTTTGTTATAGTTATACCCCTTGATGCTGAGCTGTGAGGGTACTCCTTGTTTCAGCACACTCTTGTCGCTCGTGATCTTCACACCCATCAGGTCTGTATCAGCCGACGATGCCAGTTTTCCATAGACCTCAAACTCATAGAGTGATGTGCCGTAGCCCGTGCCACGCTTTACACCCACCAATCGTACGTACCGTCCTGCGTGGTCGCCGAGGTTGATTTCTGTCCAGTCGTTGGCTTTTCCCGTGCCCGTCTTGCTATAGGTCACAGTACCATTCTCCGTATCACGCAGTTCGATGCGGTATTCCGAAGCATAGCTGGCCTCCCAGAGCACGCGCACCTTATATATATAGGCATTCTCACCCAAATCCACCTGCAGCCACTCATTGTCCTTATGTGCACTGCCCCATCGGGTGCTCGTTTTACCGTCTGTAGCATTTTCCTTCAACGTTCCGGCATTCTCATGACTGCTTTCCGTACATGGCTTTTCCAATGCCAAGTTCTTCATTGCCAGTTCTTCACGCAAATCAGGTTCGCTGGTGTCAACAGGATAGACCTTTGTGACAGCGGCATAGTCCAGTTCTTTGCATTTCATCTGGCGAGCAGGAACGGTGAATTCGGCACCGTCGGAATAGCTGACGGTGATAGGAGCGTTCGTTGGGTTATAAGCTACGTGATAGGCTGTGCTACCTTTTTTATAGGCACGTGCGGTAGGGTAGTTGGCCGTTACCGTCCAGTCGATGTCACCATAGCTACGATGTGAGTGCGTCACAAAGTAGGTGATACCATTGGTGGAACTGGTTGTCATCGTTGGCCAACCGCCAGCCCATCCCTCGTCGAAGATAGCTGCTGCATCGTCAGGATCGCCCCATTGACGATAGCTCAGCACAACATTACCCCAGTCGGAGTCGCGCAGTGTAGCTCCACCGATACCACCTTGTCCGTCCCATCCGGCATGTTCCTTGATACGCATGAGATACTGGTAGTCCCATTCAGCAAAAGCCTTGTCTTCACCTAAGTAGTCGAGGGCAGGGGAGATAGGCATCCACTGTATGCCCTGCATGAATACGGGGTCTCCACCAAACCATGTCCACCATCCTATACCGTGACTGGTCAGGTTTGAACTCCAGGGTTGTATGTAATCCACCTCACCGTTTTTCTTGTGTGTGAACTTCGCATAGTCGATGTTAAATTCGTCTTTATCGGTGGAGGCAGATGTGTGGAAAGCCGCATCGATAGCCGTTCCGTGACGGTCGAACCAGTATTCTGCTGTCGCACGGCTTTCGCTCACCCATCCGAAGATGCCGGCATCGCGCAGCTCGTTGTCGCCCAGGGCAACACCTAACAGATACATGCCGCCCCATCCTTGCATCGATTCCGATGTCGATTCCTGACCGTTTCCTGCTCCGTCGCCCATACCGCCAGCATAGCAGTGTCCAGCCCAGGGGTCCATCATACGGAGGAAGCAAGCCCAGTCATCGCGTTTATAGTTGTTATAGTCGCGAACGATGAGTTTCACCATCTCCCCATAGTTCTGTTTGAAGTCGTCGTCCACCAGACAGAGCATCGCTGCTGCCAATGTGAAATATCCATAGTGGAAATGGTGGTCGTTATAGGTATCGCTGTCATAACTGGTGTTATATCCGATGAGGCCATGAAATCTGGGGTCGTAAGCGAAGAAGAAGTTATCCTCGCCAGGCGTGTATGTCAGCCAGTTGACCAATGCCTCCTTCAATCTGTCGTGACAGGTATTGAACAGCTCCTCGTTGTTCATTTCGCGGGCAAATGCCATATTCAGTGCCATTTGCGTCAGTCCTTTACCTCCCCAGTATGTGTCACCACCGAACTCACCCTTCTGTGCGTAGTTCGCCAACATCGTCAGCATCTTTTCAGAGTCAAAGGCATTGGCAACACTACCGAGTCCTGTATGTCCGGTGTTGGCATCCGTGCCTTCAAAGTCATGAGGAACAGGGTACCACGGCAGGATGCCCGTAAACTTATAGCTGATATCCAGATTGTTTCCTGCTACCAGTTTCAGCTTGCCTCGTGGAGTCTGGTAAACCTGACTGCCAAAGAACGACAGGTTGGTAATCGTTCCGTTTGCCTTATCGTTCGTATTCTTACGATAGTGGTGGGGGATGACACCTTGCAGCACATCCGTTGCGGCGGCACCTGTACGCAAGTCTTCTGCCGTCACCTTCCAGTTGGTCGTCAGCGTACCGCTGCCATTATAGTTCCACGAAACCTTTGTATCTGTTGGTTTGCTGTAAGCGTATGTGGCAAATGTGGTCAGGTCGCTGTTCTGCTTCAGCAGGGCTACGACCACAAACTGTTTTGCTCCGTTGTAGATAATTTTCGCCTCACCATCAGCGAAAGTCACGCTGGAGCCGGCTGGCAGATAGACACCATAGAGGTCGGCAGTTTCCGTATTACTGATTTTTACAATGAAGCGTGATACCGTTTGTGTGCCAGTCAGAGCTGTGCCATTCTCGTCCGTAAAACTGACGAGCACGGAACCATTTAGCTTATTGTCGGCTCCGTCGTTGCCTGTTTTCACAGCGGTAATGATGGGGTTAATGTTTGTCAGCTCCGTCCAGGTAAATGGTACGCCGTGAGCCAGCGTCGTTGTCATCTTCTTGGTGTCCGATGTCTCTGAGAAGGTCACCGTCCAGTCGCTCCATTTCTCAGCCAGCGGTTGTGTAGCATTAAAGTCTTCTCCACATTTGATCATGAGTTTCGACTGTGCCTTCATCTCTGTGCCGTTATCTACCCAGTATTTCGGATAGTGGATGTCGAGACCGTATTTCATACCCTGCACATACTGGGGATACGACCACAGATGACCTGTTACCTCCTTGCCGGAACGTCCGCGGTCACCATTGATCATATCGGTCCACCAGTCGTTGGTGGGGATGGGTACACCAGCCTCTTCCACGATATACAGGTTTCGATACTGCATATACATGCTCTGGTCACCACCATGTTGGTCTGTTCTTGATTTTGCTAATGGGGCATACGCTGCGTAGCTGCCTTTTCCTACTTGTACAGGCTCTTGAGCCAACAGCCCTATGGCAGGCATCGCCATAAGAATAGTTAATAATATTTTTTTCATCAGTTAGTTGGTAAGATTTATACTCGTTTGATGTTGCAAAGTTACTGCTGACAGGCGATATCTCAAAAATTTAAACTACACAAAAACCTCACTTTACATCCCTGAAAACCCCTTTCTGCCTTTGTTTTTCCACCAAATTCCACCTCACCTACTGAATACGATTCCCTTAATGGACAAAACCTCAAAGAAAATGCCGCGCCCCCATAAACAGGAACGCGGCATGAACACTAATATTAACCTAAAACAATTATTCTTCATTCTCTTCTTCGAAGATAAATGATCCGCGAGCTTCTACCCAGCCTTCGTTTATAGGGTTGTCGTTGTCATTTGAACCTGTTACAGTATCAGGATCACTGCCAGCCAACATGCGTTCAGCGTGGATCTTTACCATTTGAACTTCAGGTGCTATATATTCTCTTTTCATATTCATCTATAATTTAAATTTACTTCAATACAACTTTTTTACCATTGATAATATAGATACCCTTTGTTGGATTCTGTACGCGCTGACCAGCGAGGTTATATACAGTACCTACTTCTATCTCTCCATTGGCATTGATAGTACCGATCTTTGTGGTCTCACCGTCGAAGAAACGGGCAGTAGCAGCAGCTGTAAGACCTGTAAAGTATGCGCGGTAAGCACCAATCTTAGCACCAGTTCCAATTGGTCTGAAAACAGGAGCTGCCCCCGTACTACCACTAAGACCATACATCGTTGTTCCATCACCAGAAATTTCGGAGTAGTTTCCCTTGAATGTAGCTGTACTAGCAAAATTAATTGTTCCTGCTGTTTCAGAACTCAGATTAAAGTCTCCTGTAGTTCTGCTTGCTTCTAATTGTACGGGAGAATCTGTATAGTTGTGAAGAATATAAGGGCTGTTCGCAACGATACCCTCTGTGATTTTATTAAATTTCACGGAAGATGTGGTTGAATTTTCTACATCGAGTGCATAGACAGACAGTCCTTCAGGAATTACAAATGACATAGGCAAGCATGTTGTTACATATTTATTTGCTGCAATCTCACGCTTGACGGTATAACTTTGCCCATATTTTGAAAAATTGTTGATGGTTCCAGCCCACGGTTGGTACTGGGGAATGTCAATATATTCTATCGGAGTAATAGGGAAATTATAGCCATCCTTACCAATTACATTTTTAGTATTGGCAATTGTAAAAGTAGGAGTAAATGAATCACCTGCAGTTCCTGGAATAAATATCAGCGTATTAGGATTGGTTGTCTCAATAGCTGAGGTGGCAGTATAAGAAGTAACTCCTGTTAAATCAAGCACTTGAGCGGTTACAGTGTTTAATGTGGTAAGATAACTCTCGGTTACACTACCTATTACATTAGCGACATTACCATTTATGGTCATTATTGCCTCTGAATCATTCAACTTGCTCAAATAGAAGTGGTCAAGATAGAATTCCGTTTCCATTGTGCCGTCTTCTTGCATGAAATAAACAACGATATAATTCTTCTCACCAAAAGCAGTGGCACGAGCATCAATGTTAACTGTAACAGGATTCCACTGTCCAGGAGTTAGACCAGAGAAGGATGCTTTCGCAGTTGGGTATTTGTTATCTGCGAATACTTCACCTTTTGTAGCATGGGTTGGCCAAACATAAAAATGAACTTTGTAATAGTTAGTCATATTGTTTGCAGAACCAGAACTTGTTTCTGTTGGCTTCTTAGTTTGGCCATTTACACCAGCACCCATAACGTGAACGACTTTATGGCCGTTTTCTTGAGCAGGGTAGTCAACCGTTGTATATATGTTTGAAGAAGCAAAAGGACTATTCTCTCTTCCGTAAGTTGGGTTCGTGTTATCTAAGGCATTTCCTTGATGATATACGTTGCTAAATACTACAAGTACATTATTATAATCCTCAGTTGGTGGTGTTTGTTCAGGAAGAAGAACAGTAAAGTCTATATCCTTTGTTCTTGTAATATTATTATATGTAGCAGATACAGTTACTTTAGTATTACCCAGTCCTTTTGCTGTAACAACACCAGCGTTAGATACTTCAATTACATCCGTATTATTTGATGTATAAGTAATAGTAGAGGAAGTGGTAACATCATTACCACTTTCTGTTACTGTTGTTGAGATATTGGTTGTTGCACCACCCAATAGAAGGGTGCTTGTACCTGGGGTAGCTGTCAAAGTAATGGATGGGGCATCACTCCAAAAATAGATATTACCATAATAGAATGCTCCTGTACCATCACCATTTGCTCCATTAAAGTTAAATAATACATTGTTAATTGCTTTTATGTTATCTGCCGAGAGACCTAAATCATCTGTCAGACTTAAATCAAATGAGTTAGCCGTCCACTCTCCTTTCGTTAGATTCAGTGTTTTGTATCCGTCAAAGCCTACGCCTTGTACATGAATGGCAATCGTCGGCATTTCTTTAACAGGATATACATCAAAGTGTATCTTGGTGTATGCAGAAAGATCCGTTGCTGCAAAAGAGAAACTGTTCCATACGAATTTTTCTACCTTAATAGTTTTTTTACTATTAATGGTTTCTTCAGTCATGGTCCAATCTCCTGTTTTAGTTGTTGAAGTGGTTCCATATTTGTCACTATAAATATTGAAAACCTGTTCTGCATCAAGAGAAGGGGTAGGTACGTCTACGGGAGCAGCTGCTGGCTCTTCTAGAGGACGTACATAGTAAAGGTCATCAAAATAAATAGTTTTGCTATCCATACCAGCAATACGCAAAATATAGTGCTGGGCTTTATGGGCGTCATCTGTGAAATATTCTTGAGGATTGAACGAAATATAGTTCCATTGATTGGCAGTCGCGTTATAATTGAAACTCTTTGTGCCAGAATCTGCATAAAATAAAGGTGTGATGGTTAATGTACAATTTTCTGTCGGATATACAGCAATGTGCCCTTCTGTATTCAAGACTGGTACATCACCGCCTGTAAATTTAATATCAAAATTTGTAGAATTACTGATTTGATAAACATGTCCTCCTCCGTTGATGGTCTTTACGGATGCCTCTGTTCCTGCTGATACGTTCTGTATTTCATCCAAATGAGATGTGGAATAATCATCACTAAATACATTATAAACAAGACTTGCATCTGCTGTAGTTGCAGGAGTTGCAGGATTAAGATTTACATCTGGAGTATTACCGCCGCCACCTGTTGCGCCAACAGTAAAAGAAACTTTCGATGTGAGGGCTGCGCCTGCCATACAGTTCCACTGAGCTATAGCATTGAGAACATCACCTTCGTTACAATTGGTCCAAGTATATGCAATGCCATGATTAGTCTCTGTTTTTACATAATTTCCAGCTCCAACCTCTGTTGGCTCAACATTTCCTTTGGATACACGGATATAGCGTGCGTTATCATCGAATCCAGATGTGCTGCCATCACCTGTGCGTTCGAAAAGTACTGTTACGGATGTTCCATTCTGTGTGAAGGTCCAGGTATATGGAACGTTTCCTGTTTCCGTCGTAGATGAACCTGAGGAAGGATCCTGCGCCCACGCCATCCCTATGGATGTCATAAGGGCGAATAAGAGTAATAAAGTTTTTTTCATAAAAGTTTGGGTTTAATTATAAGTTATTTATTTGATTTCCACTTGTTTTCAGTTGGTTTTCAGTTCTGCTTCAACATTTCGGCTGCAAAGGTAGTATATACCTATTATATACGAATTATATATAGATACGCAAAAAACTCACTTTTTTATTTAAGAAAATTCCTCTTGCCCCATAAAACAAGGCATCTCAGGCAATCAAAACATAAAACAAAAGGTATCACCCCTATCAGGAGCAATACCTTTTTATATATACAATTGACTGTAAGGAGCAATGTTTTATCAGTATTCATCGTCCCAGTCGACACTAAAGCCTCTGGCATTTCCCCAGTAGATGTCATCTTCATCAGGTGTACCTTCTCCTTCACCTCCATTTTCAAGGCTTTCTCCCAATTTGTTATTATCGGAAAAAGCAAGGAGGGGTTCTGCATATTGAATCTTAGTAACAGTTGTCTGTGGATTGATATATTTTTTCTTCATCTTGCTATCCTCCTTTTTTTTATTTAACAACAATCTTTCGTCCACCCATGATATAGATACCCTTTGACAATCCGTTGGTTGAGGTAGCACCCTTACGTACCAACTGACCGTTTATCGTATAGATGTCCTGTGGAGCAGTTGTAATCTCACCAGTAGCGGTATCGATAGTTCCAATTTCATTGGTGATACCTTCTCCTACATTGAAGTCCATGATGTTCATGAGAGCAGATCTTGGGTTGCTGCTATTTGCTTGGAACCATCCGCGGAAGGCTTTAAGACCGTATCGCTTACCAGTCTCACATTTGACGAATGTTGTCATGCCATTGTTGGTCTGGATAATATAGTCGCCATCTTTAATGTAGGTCATATCTTCTTTAGAAGCATTTAGCAACACTTTGTATGTACCAGTAAACTTGAAGTCATCTGCCAAGTTTGCAAGTTGGCCAACAGAGCTGTAGTCATCATCACTTGCCAGACTAACGGTGTTGATGGTCATTGCGTTGGGCTGAATAAGTGCTTTGGTACTGTGATTGTAGTTGATGTCAACATCAGTGAATGTAATTTCTGATGTGACAGGATTCTTGAGCTTAACCATCACAGGTTCGAAGTCAGCCAAAGCATCTTCGTCATCCATCTTCATGAACATAAATGTCTCACCCTTTCTTCCGCGATATGTTGAGATATGATCAAAGTTGGCGTCCTCGAATGCTGCCTTAAACTTAGCCACACCATTGATGTCCTTGCCTGTTGCAGGAGAACCGAATGGCAGAGCCAGTGTGTTCCAACCTGCGGTGAAGGAACGTGTCAGCTTAAAGTCGCCACCGAATTGGGGCGCAACATTGTATTCTGTGCCAGAATCATTGACAGTTCTCGTCATCGCATTCATAAAGTGGGCATTGGCACGATAGGTTTTGTAGCCGCTTGCATCATTGGCTGTCTTCAGTGCCTCAGGGAAGATGATTTCCACCTTCTCGCTTGGCGTATTCAAGAAGATGTTTGCCTGACGAGTCTCGACAACATCCTCGTTTTGTTCATTCTTTACAATCGTCTCATAGGTCAGCGTTTCATGATCCATCGTGGGAGCCACAGAGTTCTGTACGGTTACCGTCTGGAGTGCTGTACAGTTGGCAAAAACGATGTCGCCCATCGAGGTCAGTGCTACTGGCAGTACTACAGTGGTGATATTGTCACAGTTGCTGAAGGCTTCGGTGTCGATACGTTTCACAGTGTTTTCACACTGATTGAAGTCAACGGTTGTGAGGTTATCGCAGCCGTGGAATGCACGATAAGGTACAGTATAGTCACAGAGGGATGGATCGTTGCTCAGCACTTTACCGTTGCCGGCAGCTTTGTTATCCTGGTCGTTGCCGTCACAGAAATGTTTGATGAGGGTATTGAAACTCTCATCGGTCATCAGTTTACAACCTGCGAAGGCTGTGCTACCAATAAGTTTTGTATTGTACAAACGTTTGAAGTTCTCATCCTTGAGCGCTACACAGTCGGCAAAAGCATTGGCAATGACATTGACGAGGTTTGCAGAGTAGGCTGTTTCGTTGATGGCTGTTGGTTTCTCGTCAGCTACAGCATCAGTCGTCCATGCTGGTGCGCCTGCATTATAGAAGTTGACATCGGTGAGTTTGCTACAGCCTTGGAACTCCATATATCCGAATGTGACGGTGGTTGATGGTATATATACTTGTTGAAGATTGGAGCAATTGAGGAATACGCCCGTAGCCATGTGGGCAATGTCGAGTGATGGATTATTCGGATAGACGATATAGGAATCAAAGCCTTTACAGCTTGCAAATGCCTGGTCACCGATGTGGTTGATATTGTCAGGCAGGTGACGGCTGTAGAGCTTCATGCTCTCGCAGTTCTGGAATGCCACGTATCCGATATAAGTCAGGTCGGAGGAGAATTCCACCTTGCTTCCATCGTTGACGTGTGCGGAGTTACCACCCACCAGACTCTTGTCCTGGTTGAAGCTGTAGTCGGCGAACCACGTTACCTTATCCATATTATGAACCTTCTGCAGGTTCTCGCAATGTTCGAAGGCATGCATACCAATCATCAGGTTTGAGACATTTGGCAGCGTCACTTCTTCCAAGTTGACACAACCCATGAATGCAAACTGGTTGATGTTGTGCAGGTTACCCGTATTGCGCCAGTCAACGAAATCCCATGTGTTTTCGTCTTCTTCTACAGGCAGCGTTACGAGGACGTTGTCATTTTGGTTTAATGCTATCTTCTTGTCTTCAGAGAGATTATTCCATTGGTCTTCGTGGATAGTCTTTGTTTCATCCATCGAAACAACCGTAAAGGTAGCATTCGCCAAGTTAAGAGTATGGAGGTTTCCTTGTGTACCTGTGCCACCATATTCCCCATAATGTCCACGATAGTTGTTCAAATGCTCATCGTTTTCGAAATAGTATGGGTGAGCCGCCATCTGTTCGGCTGTAAAGCCCTTGCTATTTGCTGTGACATTGAATTTCACACCTCCCATCTCACGCAGCGTACGCAAGTCGCGCGTATCCAGTGTTCCTTCGATGGTGATGTCAGTTACATCCATATAAGTCTTGCCATTTCCAGCTGCCGTCAGGCGATCGTTGATGATTTTCTTCAGGTTACCATGTGTTCCGCTGATAGGGGAAGTGCCGTCTTCCTGTTTCGTGTATGTGTCGGTACCATCGTTTACGGCTAATACAGTGAATGTCGTGAGTGTCAACGCAGGATTGAATACGCTGATGCCATAGTGACCGACAGCAACACCGCCTACACCATTCTTATAAGTAGCAATGATGCGGATAACAGCTGTACCAGTATGATTAGCAACAATATTGAAGACACCATTTGTGTTGTATGGCATATCTGTATTTTCTACAGCAACTGTTGACAGTCCGTCTGTGCTGAGGATACCAAGATCGTCATGAAGTATCACGTATTTGATATCGAGATCAGTCGTGTTTTCTGCAACAGTGTTTCCGTCTTCATCGATGATGGTGAAGACCGGTTTTGTAGTTGTAGCAGAATTCATCGCAAAAATCTGCTCTGCGATGTCTTTGTCTTCGCTGTTGGGCTTATCAACAGTTCCCTGTATCTTTGTGATTTTTACAGGACCAGTTTCAAAGGTGACATTTTTAGCTTCACTCGCGTTGCCGAAAATGTCATACGCAACAAACTGGTATGTGTATTGAGTTTGGGGACTCAAGCCGCTAATCGTATGACTGTAATTGCCGTTTTGCATTGTGGTGAAACGGAATGTCTGAGCTTCACCTGTGGCAGGTTCCATTTCCTTTACGGTATAATAGAGGTAGTTGCCAGTAGCATCCGTAGCATCAAGTTTCACGGTAGCTGTTCTGGCAGCAACAGTCGTAGTTGGTTCATTGGCGAAAACAGGACCTGTCGCGTCATCGCTGACTGTCGTTACCTGTTCGGCCAAAATCTCGAAACGGCGTACTTTCACGCCATAAATCAAGGAAGCACGTGAACAATGGAAACGTATATAGCGTATGCCGATAGCACGAGCATCATTCATATATCTGTTAAAGATATCGGCAGGTGTGGACTGTGAATAACTTGCCACAGTCTTTACGGTAGTATAGCTGACACCATCGGCCGAGAAAGCGATGGTATAGTCGGCAGGACATGAGTTTTCATAGCGTTCGATGATGCGCTTGATGTTATAGGTACCCTTCAAGTCAATCACGAAACCGCTTTCATAATTCTTGTTTTCTCCATCTGGTGCGTGGAGAACCCAGTCGTTTGCGTAATTATCATCAAAAGCGTTTGAGAGTTGACCGTCATTGCCGCTAAACTGACATCCTTCTTCTATCCAGATGTTGTTTTCTGTAACAGCTTGTATGCTACTGTTGTTTACGACATCTACTGTAACATCCGTGAAACGACCATTTGGCATAGCAGCACGCAGAACAACCATTTGTTCGGTTGAAGGGGCTGTATAGGTTGTACCTTCGAGCGTTCCACCTCCAAGGGCGATAGACAAGTCGGGGTTCGTGTCGATGGCTCCACCAAACTGGTCACGCTTGTCATCAACCGTCAGAGTGATGCTGCCATTGGTTTCCATATAGTTTTGACTTACCGTCAGGTTGCAAGAATATATAATAGGTGTTGGATTCTCGTCCTCCAGGATGTAGAACTCATAGATGCTGTTACCGTATTGAGTGTCGCGCGCAGTAGAATGCAACTTTACGTACCGTGCAACAGTAGCAGCGTCTAATTTTATAATCTGAGTATAACGCTTCTTCCCAGACGTTGTGTTGTCTGTAACACTGTAAATTTCAGTCCCATTGTCGAGATAACCATCAGTAAAGGTGGCACCATCAGAGGCATGTGCTGTAATGGAAAAATCTTTAGAACAAGCTGTTTCCCATACAATGACAATAGATCTAAAGGTCTTGTCTTCACCCAAGTCAATCTGCAATGTCTGCGGGTCATACGAAGCAGATTCCCAACGTGTCGTTGGATCACCGTCAACAGCATTGCTGGCGGGGTGGTTGGCTGTTGCCGATGTCGCAATGGCTGTTTTGTTTAGAGCAAGGTTTCCTGGAACATCCGCCCATACTCCTGCTACAGATGCAAATAGCATTGCGAAAAGTAATGTAAGATTTCTCATCTTTCTTGTAATTTTAATGAATAGTGATAATAAGTTATTGTTAGTGATAATAAGTTGTCAATTTCGTAATTCCGTAATCGTTTGCGGTTTCGGGTGCAAAGGTAGTATATAATAGATATATGCGCATAGTATATAGATACGTAAAAAACTCACTTAATTTTTTCGCAAGACCCCACCAAAAAAGGCGAAAATCTTTGGGAACACCTTTGTTTAAAGGGGAAGCCGTTTGGTGGGGTCTTGTCAAACACCCCCACCAAACACCTCACCAAACACCCCACCAAAACCCCACCCATAATGGGTCTTTGGTGGAATTTTTGTTGTAGATTCTTTTGGTGTGTGTTTAGAAATCCTTGGTGGGGTCTTTTCTCTTTTTGGTGGGGTCTCTGGTGGGGTCTTTACAAACACCCCACCAGTCCGAAACGCCAGTGTTTAAAGGCGTTCCGGGCGTTTTTTGCGGATTTTTGGTGGGGTGTTGCGGAAAAAAAGTAAAAAATTAAAAAGGTAAAAGGGTAAAAAGGAAAAGGTCGAAAGTAAAAACATAGCTGTCCCACGTCAAAATCATAGCATAGCTATCACTTTCCAAAAGCTATGCTTTTACATGGTAAAAGGTCACCTTTTGCGAGGCAAAACCTATGCTTTTGTAATCGAGCCTTAATCGGTTGTCAAGTGAGCCTCACTTGGAGGGTAAGTAAGCCTTAGTTATAGGGGTAAGTAAGCTTTAGTTGCCGAGCAAGTAAGCCTCTATTAAAAGAGGCACTACTCTTGGGAGTAATGCCTCTTTGTAGGGTTGATATGAAGTGCTATACTTTACAAGTCTTCCTCTTCATCATCCCATTCCTCCTCTTTTTTCTGGGTAGGATCTTCAGGAAGTGCCTCCTCTTCAAAAGCGAAGGCAAAGTTAAATCCTCTAGCACCAGCTTCACCATTCCATTCCTCACCGCTTAGTTTGCCGCTTACTCCCGCCATCATGGGTGCTGTATTCATCTGAATCAACAGGCTGTTTGGTTTTATATAGTTCTTTTTCATAATTCTTCTATTTTTAGCGTTATTGAAAATCGTTTTTTAGTCACAACTTTGAGTGTTGTTCGGGCTTGCTCCTGTGTGGATTCGCCCGAACAAACTCAATTCTTTTTTACTTAATCACGACTTTCTTGCCGTTGATAATATAGATACCTTTCTCCAAACCAATCTTAGATTCGGTGTTCTGACGTACGAGCTTACCATCGATAGAGTAGATGTTGAAGATGCCTTCGAGCTGCTCAGTAGTAGCTGCGTGGATGCCAGTAGCATCGTCGAATACCACGTTGATTCTAGCATCAGTTTGAGCAGGAAGCTCGACATAACCACGGAATGCAGGTATGTAGCTATTTGCTGCTGCTGTGAGGAACTCAGCTTTTACAGCTTTATCACCCTTTGGCATTACGTAAGTGTTAGCAGGCACAGGGTCTATAATATTATAGGTAGCCTTGAATGCTGCATCGGTCATTTCTTTATTAGCGATGGAGAAATCGATACTGTTAGCATTGAAATGTACACCTCCGTTGGTGGCATGCATCAGATATGGAACACCAGCTTTCATCTGGGTTACTTCAGTGAAGGTGATAGTGATTTCACCAGATTTATTCGTTGTCGTAGTTGCCTCGTATGCGTTAGCATCAGCGGGAACTGCAACATCAAAAGGTACAACCTGAGTCAGATAGATTCCTGCACGTGGAAGAACACGATGGTATGCTACAGGACCGGTAATTGGAGAAATCTTAGTATTCATTCCTGTTCCACGACCATTGTATTCATTGTAGTCAAGGATTTCAATGTTGGTACCAGTATAAGTACCGTCTCCATTGGCTACAACCTTATTCTTTGCGATATTCTGATCAGCACGGCAGATAAAGAGAACGTTCTTCTGGATAGTTGTGATTGTACCTTCTGGACTTGTCGTAAGAGCTGTTAAATCGTAAGAGTTAGCTTGTGACATATTATCGATAGAAGTAAACTTATCGGCATCCCATGTTCCCTGTAGAATGTGTGCTCCTGTTGTCGCATCTACACCTGCATCAATCATGGATGTAACATAGATTACATCATTGAACCAGTCAGCACCACCATCGCCATTAGGACGGAAGAAAATAGTGTAGTTGCCATCTGAAGCAATCTCTCCGTTTTCACCATAAGCATTGCCTGTTCCGTCTGGATAATAGGCGGTCTTATCAGTACCATTAGCAGAATAAACAACCTTAAACTCACTGGTAGTCGTAAGAGCCAATGATGGGAAATAGTATTCTACGGTAGGAGAAGCTGTCTCGTTAAGAGTCAGTTTGTAGTTGTTGTTTATACTCCATTCATTCATGTTGCCAATAATGTAGTAACCTTCTGTTGGACCATCTAAAGTGTAGTATATGTTAGCTACAGCAATCGACGGGCCTTCCTCTTCAGCTTTTGCATTTTCATTGCGGAGTGAAATAGTATGAATCTTTGTCTCACCAGTAAGGTCTACCGAACAATCATTCCATCCCTTGGAAAGTGTTTGTAGATGATTATTTCCAATTGTGGTTGTTTGTTCAAACGAGATGTTTACCTTTTGGCCTTCAATGGGCGAATATATACTGAAATGAAGAGTTTTATAACCTTTCTCTGTTGGGTTTACATCCGCGTTCCAGTCATTCAAATCTTTGTTTGCAACAAATACGCAACGAGTATCAGTGAAAGACTTCACAGGTGTAGTGCCAAGTGTGAATACATTATCTTGTTTCGCACCACCATTATAATATTGCCAATCGTTATTTGTACCTGCTGCATAGATTGCTATAACATTATCTGGTGTTGTCAGAGCGGCATTGTTACCTACCATATATACTGGGGTTGTTACCGATGTTGTACCACTTGTAGCCTTCAGAATATAGGTACCTTCACCAGATGCCGCACCAAATGTGACTTTATTGTCGGCGGAAATGACCGCTCCAGTAGGTCCGTTTCCTTCCCAAGAAAGAGTATAGTCACCTAAATATTCTTCGCCATCCGTGTCAAGTACTGTTGCAGAATAAGGTCCATAACCAGAAATGGCGCTAAAGAATTGATAGGGTAGAGAAACACTACCTATTACTTGAGATGGTTTGACCGTAAAGGTTATTTCGTTAGAATTTTTACCTCCTGCTGTTGCACTAATTGTGGTTGAACCAACGGTTAAGGCATTAAACGTTTCATTGGCAACAGTTCCAACAGCCGGTGTACCGTTATTCCATGTGATAGCACCAGTAGGGATTTCCTCATCATCAGCAGTTTTTCCAATGGCTGATAGTGCGATGGTTCCGTCGGTAAAGATAGATGTCTTGTCTTTATATGTGCTGATAGCTATACTATTTAGAGTCTTACCAGAGTAATCAATGTTATACACCTCAAATTCATAGAAAGTATAGCCATATTGGCCTTTTTTCACACCTTGGAAACGAACATACTTTGCAGTAACATTCTCATTAAGTACAACAGTGATGTATTCATTAGTTCCGGCATTCTTTCCCCATACATGTTTTTTTGTAGTCCAGTCTGTTCCGTTATCTGATACTTGGATTTCAAAAGCTAAGTTAGGAGCGTAACCTGCATTCATGGCATTTTCACACAGCAACTTGATGGTATTAAAGGTTTGTGCATCGCTCCATGCAACTTGGAACCATTCAGTGTCTCCACCTCCATAGGATCCCCAACGAGTACCTGTATTCCCATCGTTACCGTTTGAAGCAACAAGATCACCTTCGTGGAACGAATCCGAAGCCGTACCACCCAAAGCTATGTTCATAAAACTGGTACTATAATCAGAATTACCCCATCCTGTAATTGTAAATAAGGTATTGTCATATATGCCACTAATGGTAATATCCTCAGTTTGGTTCCATACGCCATCCCCTTCCCACGTAGGATCTTGGCCACTCTTGCAACGGGCAAAAAGGATTTTAGTATATCCATCAGGAATGACGGCCTTGTAGTAGTTGCTTCCTCCTACTGCTGTCATAGTGATAAACTTATCTGCAGGATTTGAATTTGCAGCTCCAAATGCCCATACGGCATAGACGGGATTGTCTGTAGTCCATACACCAGGATTCAAATAGATGGTCTTGTCTGCCCATGCACTTCCTATCGAAACCACAAGGGCGAAAAGGAATAAGAATAGTTTTTTCATGTCGTTGATCTTTTAGTTATACTTTTGTTAGAAATTTCTAATGTGCAAAATTAGTACGGAATCGTTTACGTACCATCAAAAACCACTACGCAAAAACCTCACTTTTTTCATTTAAATGCTTTATTACCATGGAATTAATCGATAAAATCTCAATTTCATAACAAACCAAAAGATCAAAAGTAGAAATCATTTGGTGTATTGTTTATTTTTTTGTATCTTTGTTGCCACAGAAACCAACATATTATCAAAACAAAAAAGTTATGGAACAAAATGATTTCTACATGGCTTCTGAACATCGATATGATGACATGAACCTTTATCAACGCTGCGGAAAAAGCGGTGTCTTGTTGCCGAAAGTGAGTTTGGGTTTTTGGCATAACTTTGGCGGAGTTGACCCCTATGAGCGGAGCCGAGCCATTACACACTATGCCTTTGACCACGGAATTACGCATTTTGACTTGGCAAACAACTACGGACCTCCCAGCGGAAGTGCTGAGGAGACAATGGGACGTTTGATACAGAATGACTTCCGACCTTATCGCGACGAGTTGTTTATCAGTAGTAAGGCAGGATACGGCATGTGGCCTGGTCCTTATGGCGACTGGGGATCACGCAAGTATCTGATATCAAGTCTTGACCAGAGTTTGCACCGCATGCACCTTGATTATGTCGATCTGTTTTACAGCCACCGACTCGACCCCGTGACACCGCTTGAAGAAACATTGCAGGCGCTGGTCGATATCGTGCGACAGGGAAAGGCGCTCTATGTGGGTATCTCCAATTGGCCGTTGGAGCAATTACGTATCGGTGAGAAATACCTCAGGGAGCATGATGTTCCGCTTCTGATCTATCAAGGACGACTCAATATGCTTGACCGCGAACCTATCGATACGGGCATCTTGCAGTTCTGTCGTGAAAAGGGAGTCGGTTTCATTGCTTTCTCGCCATTGGCTCAGGGACTGCTCACAGATCGTTACCTGAATGGTATTCCTGCCGACTCGCGTATAGCAAAGGACTATTTTTACTTCAAAGCTGACCAACTGACACCAGAGCTGGTGGATTATGTGCTGAAACTGAAGGCGGAAGCTGAGGCGAAAGGACAAACGACAAGTGAAGCTGCATTGCGCTGGATACTTGAACAGGAAGGAGTCACGTCCGTACTCGTCGGAGCAAGCTCTGTTGCCCAGCTTGAAGCAAACCTCAAGTGCGCGAAGTAAAACAGACGTTATCGTTTTAGTACCGCTTTGCCATTTTGAATGACAAGGCCTCGGTAGTTACTGCTGACACGCTGTCCCGCTATATTATAATAAGGTGATGCATTCTGATGCTCCTCGGAAGGGGAAGAGAATGTGTGGGTGTTGATGCCCGTGCCTTGTTTGGTGGCAAAGCCACCGATAGTGACGACAGCGTGGTCAGGGTATTTGGTGGCACATGTTGACGACTGGTCGAAAGTGTCATCATAGGCGAAAGCATAGGTGTAACCCTCGTAACTCAAATCGTCTTGATGGAAGAATGCCACATAGGGATTCCAGGTGTTGCGAGTGAAGAAACTGGTGCGGTCGCCCCAGTTCTGCAACTGCCCGTTAGTGGTGGTTACATCAATCATTCCTCTGTTCATCGCTCCGCAAAACTGCGCCTGCACAGCTTTGTCGATATCGGAACCAGTCGCAAAAGCACCTGCTCCCTCAATGACATCAATGGTAGAAGGCTTGTTTACAGATGCCGTCTGGCCGCTGTTGGTGAGCACAAAGGTATTGCCCTGAACGGTTCCGCGCCATTTTCCACGCTGCCCCATGTCGGCATAAAGTTCATGGGTAGTGAAGTAGCTCCATATCTGATTGATGTAGTTGTCGAAGTACCCATTGTTTTTCACCGTTGCCACCTTCGACGGTTGGATGATAATGCCGCCCAGTGCATCGGTAGTGACATTCTCCTGGTAGCAAGCACTGAACGGACTGTTGCCATTTTGTAGATTCCATCGGCTGATGATATCGTTGTAAGACAGCAACTCACCTCGTTTCATATAGTCGTTATTAGACTGAGCAGTACCATAGAGTTCTACACCCATTGGGTATTGAAAAGCATCGACACGTGTGGTGTTGATGAACATCACATCGTACTGGTCGTAAGTGAATTCTACCAACTCCCAGCGCAGTCCGTGATT
>CADCPZ010000073.1 GCA_902803475.1 uncultured Prevotellaceae bacterium | reverse complement strand
GTGCTTGCTCTGCGTCACAGTCTTGGCTTTCGTGTCCACCTTGTAGGCTTTCTCGCCGCGATAGATATTCAGCGAAGTTGCCGATGAACCTTTGATCTTCGATGCCACACGCTCATAGTGACCGTAACTATCGAATGTACGTATGATTTCGCCCGTCTGCTTGCCCTTCGCGTACTTGTATTTAATGACACCGCGCTGCATCGCATAGCGTTTCTGTACTTTTTCCGATACAGTGCCTGACGAAGAAACTTTGGTAGAGGAACCCTTCGACGACGACGACGGCGTGTTCGAATAGTGGTTCTTGATATCTTTCATCGGGATGCCGAACTTCTTGGCACCTTTCTCGATGTCGAACTTCTTTACCTTTATCTTGCCGTCGCTGCCCACGATGGAGGCCTGTCCTGCCTTCAGCATCGTCTTCCTCTTCGACGCCTTCCCCGTTACCTCCACCTTGCCGGCAAAGAGATACACCCGCGACTCCTTACCCGTTTCCTCGAAGGCAACGATGGTGCCTTTGATGCCAGTAACACAATGACTCATCTCCAATTCTATGGACTTTCCTTCAGCCATCTTCTTGATATTTCCCCAGATACTGCCTACAATCAATTCAAACTTTGAGACTTTGGGGTCTTCTGTACGTATAACGACAATTGAATTAGGTCGGATGAGATACGTATTCATATCCTCCAGTCCCAAGAGAACCTCTGACTCTTCCTTGGTTCTGATGCGGTCTTCTTCGCGGATAAGACCATCTAATTCTGCAAACTCGTATGAATCGTCCTCATCATCATTACACCTTACGCACACTTCTCCACATAAATCATTTATCGAGATCCCGCTTAAGGGGTGGTCACAACGTGATATGGGTTCCGGTTCCCTTTCCTTCCACCATGAGGGACGTTTGGAAGTTGAGGTTTGCTTGTTGGCGTTTCCGCTATTCTTCGACTGACTGCCATCTCGTCCCTGAATCTTATATGACAAATGACATATGGTGGAAGGATCAACCCCCGTTCCGAGTGCCCCTTTGACCTCTATGGTTGCTTTTGCGTATGTGGCCTCTTTCGGAATCTTACAGGAAACGCTTAACGGCTTGTCTTGAGAGGTCTTTTCGCCTCCACCATTAACAGGACTCTTTACTTCACTTCCGTTTTCCTTGGTAAACCAAATTGATATTCTAATCTTGTACGCAGCCTTCTTTTTTCCATTAAGGCAGGAAGCCGAACACTGGATTTTAAGAGGTTCATTGGGCGAGAGAACGCCTTCAAATACTCTGTAACTAGCTTCATTATCCTTGCCAGCCCCTTGCGTATCTACAAGGTTTGAACCGGAAAAAGACAGTTTCGAAGTAAGCGAATAGTCCTTGTTGGACTTCTGGATAATAGTCTTCTGCGCATAACCAGTCGTCGCTACCAGCAGCAGCGATATCAGCATCCATATCCTTGTGATCGTCTTTGTCATTTGCATAGATTGTCTAGTATTTGTAATGTATTTGTTAACTGTGTACAAAGGTACAAAAATAATTTGATAAAACAAACGTTTCCACCTATTTTTCTTAGAAAAATAATGTGACCTTTCCGCTTTCTTTACAATATGCCTGTCGTAAAGCCAATATCAGGAACGTAAGGGAAAAATTTCCCTCACGTCCGTACCGTAAGTTATGATACTGGGGGACGTAAGCGCAAATTTGCGCACATGTCGAACGAAGCGTTGCAGCGTTGCAGTTGTTGCAGTTAAATTCGATGATCTATTCAGGAAAGGAAAATGCCTGAGTGTTGACAGTTGACAGTTGACAGTTTTTATTTTGAGTGGTTCGATGTCAGATGTCAGATGTCAGTTTTATTTTAAGCCTGCAAACTCTAAACCAACTTAGAAGCTATTTATAATATATAATATATATATTATATATTATAAATAAAATTATTATATTATAAAATATTATTAAATATACCTATTATAATTTCAATTTCAAACCAACTTTACCATCCCATTTTGCATGAAAAATAAACTGTCAACTGTCAACTGTCAACACCTTCTATAAAAACTGACATCTGACATCTGACATCGACAATATCTTCAAATGTCTGCCAGAAAAGAACTGCAACAACTGCAACGCTGCAACGCTTACTTTGAATAATATTTACATTTAAAATTGATGTAAATATGTATTAAAGAAGAATCCTGCAAACGGACGAATGTGTAAAAGTCTCAGAATGAGTGACTTAAAAGTCGGATTTTAAAAATATCGTGTAAGGCTGGTAAACCTATGGTTTCATCGAACGAAAGCATAGCTTTTAAACAACAAAAGGATACCTTTTGAGAGGCAAAAGCATAGCTTTTAAACAGCGAAACGACACGTTTAAAAAGAGTGATAAAAAATCCTTACAGGCCCCTCTCTACCCCCCTAAAGGGAGGAGGATTCAATAACCATTCATCCCCCACGGGGGAGAACAAGGGAGCACACATTTTTGATTATTTCACACGTCAAACGATGGTGATTCGAAAAAACTGCGTATCTTTGCAAAATAAATAGGATGAAACCTACAAATAAAGAAAGGAGATAAATATGAAACGAAGATTTTTGCTTACCTTCATGCTGGCAATAACAGGAGTTGTTGCTGCATTTGCACAAACATATGAGTCGTCAGGACCATTCTTCTTCATGACGTGCTCCAGCCCTCAGGAAAGATTCGTGATTTCTTCTTATGAGTTAATTGAAGGCTATTACGTTAGATTGTCAAAACCTTATATGAGGGTGCTTGAATACAACGGCACTGATTTTGTTACGAAACGGAAAATCTATCTTAAGGAGTCGGACATTGAGGAGTTGTGTAAACAGCTTTATAAGAAAAAAGTATGGAAAATCAATGGTTACAAACCGAAAAAAGCACCTGTAGCGGGCAAACCCTATTACCTTTTTCTTTTTAATGAGAGCTACGATATCGAAGCGAGTTTCGCCGACCTCAAAGAGAATAAGAAGGCAGCTGAAATCTATCAGATCATCAACGACTTCTGCGTGAAAATGAAAAACGATAATCCTCCCAAGCAGTATGCAGGCCTGATTTATGCAAGTTGTGCCGCTACTCATCACGGTGGATTGGGCAAGGACTTTTTCGAAATGTATAACGATCCAGGCACCGAGCCGAAGATTGTGGCTGTATTTGGTTTTGATACCCCACAGTACACGAAGAAAGAATACCCCATTACGGCTGAAGAGGTGAAGGGTTTGCAGGAGGAACTCTATAAGATTGACCTCGAAGAAATCAGGAAATACAACCGCGACGACAGGCTGATGGGCGGTACGACCTATCGTGTACACTTGGAGTTTGCTGACGGCGACCAGATTACGGCTGAATGGAGCACCCATGAACCGCTGAAAGAGGCTGCTACGGTGTATGCTACCATTGAGAATTATCTAAGTAAATTGACAAAAAAATAAATAAAGATTATGGACTTTCAAGAAATGAACCAACAATTTAAAGAGAGAATCAATCAGGGTACTCAGACCATCGAGGACCGCAACCGCAATTTTGAACTGTCACAGGCGCTGCCTTTCCTGATGCGGAAGGTATATACATGGATGTGCCTGGCTCTGGGCATCACAGCACTCACCGCCTACGGTGTGGCCAATTCGCCAGCGATGATGGATATCATCTACAGCAATCAGATATTCTATTTCGGACTGATTCTCATCGAACTGGGACTGGTGTTCTATATCTCAGCACGTCTGGAGAAAATATCACTGACAACCGGTACCCTGTTGTTTGCACTTTATTCAGCCGTCAACGGACTGACGCTCGCCGTCATCCTCTATGTCTATAGTCCTACGATTATCGCGAAGACATTCCTCGTGACAGCAGGTACTTTCGGCGCAATGGCATTTGTGGGTTACACCACCAAGCGCGACCTGTCGAACTTTGGAGGTCTGCTGTTCATGGCACTCATCGGTATCATCATCGCTTCTGTGGTGAATATCTTCCTGAAGAGTGAGACGTTCGACCTGATCATCTGCTACGTAGGCGTGATCATCTTCGTCGGACTGACCGCCTGGGATGTGCAGAAGATCAAGACGATGCTGCAACTGAGCGGTGATGTGGGTGAGGCAGGACAGAAAATAGCCCTCAGAGGTGCTTTAGCCCTCTATCTCGACTTCATCAACCTGTTCCTCTATCTCCTCCGTATCTTCGGAAGAAACAAATAAAGTCTTAACCACGGATTATAGGTTTTAGACCACGAATCACACAAATTTACACGAATTATTCAGTTAGGTAAAATCCAGCGACAATTTAATTCGTGTAATTCGTGAAATTCGTGGTTTAATAATTTTGGTTTATATTTAATTCGTTGTATAAAAATAGGCAGAAATATTTGGTTGGTTGCATAAAAATACGTACTTTTGCAGTCGATTTGAATAAATATACAACAAAATGAAGGTAAAAAACAGTAGGATGGAAGCCCTGAAGATGCTGATTTCCAGTCAGGAGTTAAGTTCTCAGGAGGAGGTATTACAGGCATTAGAGAAAGAAGGATTCAAACTGACGCAGGCCACATTGAGCCGCGACTTGAAACAACTGAAGGTTGCCAAAGCGCATTCGATGAACGGGAAGTATTTCTATGTATTACCCAACGAGGCAATGTACAAGCGTGTCACCTCACCACGAACAGCACGTGAGATGTTGCAGACGAGTGGATACCAGTCAATCAACTTCTCTGGCAACATGGCTGTCATCAAGACACGCCCAGGATATGCCAGTTCCATCGCCTACAACATCGACAATGCAGGTTTTCAGGAAGTCATTGGCACCATCGCCGGCGATGATACCATCTTCATCGTCATCCGCGAAGGCGTACGGGAAGAGGATGTCATCCTGAGTCTGAGCATCGTCATACCCGAATTACGAAAATAAATGCCAACGGCAAGAGCAACAGAATACACACAATCATGAAAGAAGAAATTAAAGTATTGGTAGCCGACGCCTCGCACGAGAAATATGTCGATACCATCCTTAAAACAATAGAAGACGCTGCAAAAGACCGCGGTACGGGTATCGCCAAGCGTACCCATGAATACCTTGCCACAAAGATGCGGGAAGCAAAGGCTGTGATCGCGCTCTGCGGTGACCGTTTTGCTGGTTTCAGTTACATTGAAACATGGGGCAACAAGAGCTATGTAACAACGAGTGGATTGATTGTTCATCCGGATTTTCGCGGAAAAGGTATTGCCAAAAAGATCAAAGACATGACCTTCACGCTGGCACGTATGCGTTGGCCGCACGCCAAAATCTTCTCGCTGACGAGTGGAGCAGCAGTGATGGCCATGAACACCCAATTAGGATATAAGCCTGCGACATTTGCCGACCTAACCGATGATGAGGCGTTCTGGCGAGGATGCGAGGGCTGTGTCAACGTCGATGTACTACATCGCACAAACCGCAAATATTGCATCTGCACAGCGATGTTGTTTGACCCAGAAGAACACCTGCCTGCAAAAATCCCTGAGGAAGTAATAGCACGCATCACGAAACTTGAACGGAAAGAAGCAGAAAAGGAGCTTTCGAAGTAACAAAACCAACAAGAATTATCACAAACGAACAACTAATAATATAATAAGGTATAAGAATATGGAGCAGAAAAAGAAAGTTGTCGTTGCCTTTTCAGGCGGTCTCGACACATCATACACCGTCATGAAACTGGCGAAAGAGGGTTATGAAGTTCATGCAGCATGTGCCAACACGGGCGGATTCAGCGCAGAACAGTTGAAAACCAACGAGGAGAATGCTTACAAGTTGGGTGCCACGAAGTATGTGACACTCGATGTAACACAAGAATACTACGAGAAATCGCTGAAATACATGATCTTCGGTAATGTACTGCGCAACAACTGCTACCCTATCAGCGTCAGCTCTGAGCGTATCTTCCAGGCAATTGCGATTGCCCGTTATGCCAACGAAATCAAGGCTGATGCAATTGCTCACGGCTCTACAGGTGCTGGTAACGACCAGATCCGTTTTGATATGACCTTCCTCGTGATGGCGCCTGGTGTTGAGATTATCACCATCACCCGTGACCAAAAGCTTACCCGTAAGGAAGAAGTAGATTATCTGAACGAAAATGGATTCTTTGCTGACTTCACCAAACTGAAGTATTCATATAATGTGGGTATCTGGGGAACAAGTATCTGTGGCGGCGAACTGCTCGACCCTACACAGGGATTGCCAGAAGAAGCATACCTGAAACATGCCACACAGCAAGAAGAAACACTGCTGAAGATTCAGTTCGAGAAAGGTGAAATCGTAGCTGTCAATGGCGAATCGTTCGACGATAAGGTGAAAGCCATCCAGAAGATCGAGGAGATTGGTGCATCATACGCCATCGGTCGTGACTGCAATGTGGGTGATACGATTATCGGTATCAAAGGACGTGTAGGTTTCGAGGCTGCCGCACCTAAACTCATCATCGAGGCACACCGACTATTGGAGAAATCTACGCTGTCGAAATGGCAGCAATACTGGAAAGACCAAGTAGCCAACTGGTACGGAATGTTCCTGCACGAGAGTCAGTATCTGGAGCCAGTGATGCCAGACATCGAGGCGATGCTCACCAGCAGCCAGCGCCATGTCAACGGAACAGCCATCCTGAAGCTGCGCCCCTATGGTTTTGAGACCGTCGGTATAGATTCAGACGACGACTTGACGAAATCGAAGCTGGGTGAATACGGGGAAACTCAGACAGGCTGGACGGCCGATGAAGCAAAAGGCTTCATCAAGGTTTCTTCCACACCACTGAGAGTTTATTATGGTATTCATCCCAATGAAAAAAGGTAAAAGGTGAGCCCATGATAAGTGTTGGTATTTTAGGTGCCGCCGGTTATACAGGTGGCGAGCTCATCCGGCTGTTGCTGAATCACCCTGAGGCAGAGATTGTCTTTGCCAACAGCGAGAGCAATGCTGGCAATTTGGTTTCCGATGTACACGAAGGACTCATTGGCGACACCGACCTGAGGTTCTCCAGCGAGATGCCTTTCGACCAGGTGGATGTGCTTTTCTTCTGCTTTGGCCATGGCAAGAGTGAGCAGTTCCTCAAGGAACACACCATTCCCGAACATGTGAAGATTATCGATCTGGCACAAGACTTCCGCATCAAAGGTGATCACGACTTCGTGTATGGTCTGCCGGAAATCAACAAGAAAGATATTCAACAGGCACAGCATCTGGCCAATCCAGGTTGCTTTGCCACGTGTATTCAACTTGGTTTACTCCCCGCTGCTCAGATGGGAATCATCAACGATGATGTAGCCGTCAACGGAATCACAGGCAGCACGGGGGCTGGTCAGAAACCTGGAGCCACCACCCATTTCTCCTGGCGTAACAACAACCTGAGTACCTACAAGGCTTTCAATCACCAACACCTGCACGAAATCTGTCAGAGTCTGAATCAGGTACGGCCGGAAAAATCGTCGTATATCACGTCTCCTATTGGCAACCAACAGGCTCCACTCCCTTTGGGAGGGGACGGGGGTGGGGTTTGCTCCATCGATTTCATTCCTTATCGCGGAGATTTCGCTCGCGGCATCTTCGTGACGGAAGTGGTGAAGACGGATAAACCACTGGAAGAAATCGTAGCTTATTACAAAAACTTCTATCAGGATGCCGCTTTCACCCACTACAGCGACAAGCCCATCGACCTGAAACAGGTCGTGAACACCAATAAGGCGCTGGTACATGTGGAGAAATTCGGCAACAAACTGCTCATCACCTCCGCTATTGACAACCTCCTGAAAGGTGCTGTGGGACAGGCTGTACAGAATATGAACCTGATGTTTGGTATCGATGAAACCGCTGGTTTAAAGCTGAAAGCGAGTGCATTTTAAGCAATAACGAACTTCAAAACCATACCATTATGAAAAGAAAACTTTTAACAACAATGATTCTGATCGCCATCACACTGACGGCTACAGCTCAGAATGACAACCAGATGAGTGCACTCATCAGTCTGTCGAACAAATTTACCTTGATTAAATGGGACCAGCAAGATAGCAAGACATGGTATGCTGTCATGAGTCATCCTGTTAGCTACTATAACTACTATGCTGTAACAGGCAAAAACATCAGACCAAAGAACAGAGACGTCAACGATGTAATCACTAGAGGTGTTGACAGGGACAAGTTTGCAGCCAAGGCAAGCAGTCTGTATAGCGGGATGTTTTTCCATGTAGCCACAGCAACAGAACTGCAGCGCGCACTGGCCAAGCACTATAATATCTCAAGTGAAAACGGTCCGTACAGCTGTGCCACCAGTGGTTTCTATCTCGCTTGCGACTACAAGACCTACAAGCGCATGAAGCTAAAGGTGAAGGAATACCTCGAGGAAAAGAAAAGTGGTAAGACCGTCAAGAAAGTAAAGAAAACGAAAAATGGCACCAAGATTAGAAGGGGCAAAAGAAAAGTCACACCTGGTGCTATAGGATAAGACCATAAAATAATTACAAAACAGGAATGAAACTATTCGACGTATATCCCCTATTTGATGTCAACATCGTCAAAGGCAAAGGTTGCAAGGTTTGGGATGAGAAAGGACAGGAATACCTGGACCTTTATGGTGGTCATGCTGTCATCAGCATTGGACACGCTCACCCTCACTATATAGAAAAGGTAACGGAACAGGTAAGCAACTTAGGTTTCTACTCCAATTCCGTCATCAACAAACTGCAGGTGGAACTGGCTGAACGATTAGGACGCATCAGTGGCTATGACGACTATCAGCTGTTTCTCATCAACAGCGGTGCCGAAGCCAACGAGAATGCGTTGAAGCTGGCTTCGTTCACCAATGGTCGCAAACGGGTCTTGTCGTGCGAGAAAGCCTTTCATGGTCGTACGAGTCTGGCTGTCGAGGTAACAAACAATCCGAAAATCATCGCACCTATCAACGACAATGGTCATGTCACCTATCTGCCACTGAACGACCTGCCTGCATGGGAGGCTGAACTGGCAAAAGGCGATGTGTGTGCCGTCATCTTGGAATGTATCCAAGGTGTTGGCGGCATCCGTCTGGCAACGAAAGAATTTGCACAAGGTTTACAGGCTGCCTGCAAGAAATATGGTACGATTCTCATCTGCGACGAGATACAATGCGGATACGGGCGAAGTGGAAAATTCTTTGCACACCAGTGGCTGGATATCCGTCCCGACATCATCACCGTTGCCAAAGGCATCGCCAACGGATTCCCGATGGGCGCAGTTCTCATCTCACCAGAGTTCAAACCTGTCTATGGACAACTCGGCACCACTTTTGGCGGCAACCATCTGGCATGTGCGGCAGCCCTTGCCGTTCTCGATGTAATGGAGCAAGACGGATTGGTGGAGAATGCCCACCTTGTAGGTGAATACCTCATAGAACAACTGAACCGGTTGAAAGAAACAGAGCCGCACATCACAGATGTTCGTGGACGCGGGCTGATGATTGGTATCGACCTCGACATTCCCCATAAGGATGTACGATTACCGCTCATCTATCAGAAGCACTGTTTTACAGGCTGCGCAGGCACCAACGTTTTACGCTTGTTGCCACCGCTCTGTCTTAACAAAGATGAAGCGGATGCCTTCCTCGATAAATTCAAACAGGTGTTGGGATCTATCTAACGGAATATCGATATGTCGACATGACGACATGTCGAACTGTCGAAACAACGATATAACGAAATTAATAACAACAAAATATGAAAATAGCAATTATTGGAGCAGGCGCGATGGGTGGCGCAACAGCAGAAGGACTTTTAAACAGCAACCTTCTCAACGCCTCCGACATCACCATCTCAGATCCCTGCAAGCGCATCCTCGACAAATTTGCACTAAAAGGAACGAGTATTACAACAGACAACCAGGCGGCCATCACAGAAGCAGATGTTGTGATGGTGTTCGTAAAACCTTGGTTGGTACAACAGGTTTTGACAGGCATCCGTCCTGTTTTCAAACCGCAACAGCAATGTCTTATTGTCATTGCAGCAGGTGTTTCATCGGCTCAGATCGCAGAATGGATGGGATTTACACAGGAAGCATTCTTCCTCTGCATACCCAATATCGCGATTGCACAACGACAGTCGATGACGTTCCTTGTACCTATCCGCGCAACAGACGAGGAGACTAATCAGGTGAAAATACTCTTCGATGAATTGGGTAAGACCATCCTTACCGATGAGCAGCACCTGGCAGCAGGCACCACTCTCGCCTCTTGCGGTATTGCCTATGCGATGCGCTATATCCGCGCTGCAGCAGAAGGTGGTGTAGAACTGGGATTCAAGGCCGATGATGCCAAACGTATCGTCATGCAGACCATCAAGGGTGCCATAGGGCTTTTGGAAGAAACGGGTATGCATCCAGAGGCTGCCATCGACTTGGTGACGACTCCTGGAGGCGTTACCATCAAGGGACTTAACGAAATGGAACATGCTGGTTTTACTTCCGCTGTTATCAAAGGATTAAAAGCTGGCGCTAAATAATAATCGGAGTAATCCTAGGAGTACTAGGAAGGGCTAGGAGAACCTAGGAAAGCTTAGGAATCAGAAAATTCAAAAAAATATGGTAGACGAACAATTAAAACAAATTGGTGAACGTCTGCGCGGACTGCGCGATGTTCTTGACATCACTCCGGAAGAGGTTGCTGAAACCATCGGAATCGATGTAGAGAAGTACTGCAAAATAGAGAACGGAGAGGTCGATATCACCATCTCTAATCTTATGAAGATTGCTCATAAGTATGGTATCTCCGCAGAAGAACTGATGTTTGCGGAAGCACCACGCATGAAGTCGTATTTCGTTGTCAGAAAGGGACAAGGTATGAGCGTAGAGCGCACAAAGGCATATAAATATCAGAGCTTGGTCAGCGGATTTGTCAGTCATAAGGCTGATGTCTTCATTGTAACTGTTGAACCCAAGCCTGGAGCACGTACCATCTATAAGAATACGCATGCAGGACAGGAGTTCAACCTCGTACTGGAAGGAAAGATGGAACTCTTCATCGGTGGTAAAACCATCATCTTGGAAGAAGGCGACAGCATCTATTTCGACTCCACCAAACCTCATGGTATGCTGGCTGTGGGTGACAAAGCAGTGAAATTCTTAGCATTTACGGTAGAATAAAAGATATGGTAGAAAGATTTTTAAAACAGACAACTTTTACGTCTGTAGAGGATTACAACAAGAACCTGGAGTTCATCATCCCTGAGAACTTCAACTTCGCATACGATGTGATGGATGTCTGGGCAGAAGAGAAACCCGATGGACTCGCTATGCTGTGGACGAGCGAACGCGGGGAAGAGAAACGGTTCACATTCAAGGAATTAAAAGAGCAGACCGACCAAGCTGCCGCTTACCTCCAGTCATTGGGTATTAGCAAAAACGACCCTGTGATGCTGATTCTGAAGCGCCATTATCAGTGGTGGCTCGTGATGCTTGCACTGCATAAGATTGGTGCAGTGGCCATTCCTGCCACTCACATGCTGACGAAGAAAGACATTGTCTATCGCAACACTAGAGCAAGTGTAAAGGCCATCGTATGCGTCAATGACGAAGACGTCACGTCCCAGATTGCTGCCGCTATGCCTGATAGTCCGACCGTTAAGGCTTTGGTTGCCGTCAACTCGGATATTGAAAGTGGAAGGACCGTTCCAGAAGGATTCCATAACTGGCAACAGGAATGGCAACAGGCTCCCGCTTTTGTTCGTCCGGAACATGTCAACACCAACGATGATACGATGCTGATGTATTTCACCAGTGGTACCAGTGGCGAACCGAAGATGGTAGCCCACGACTATCTTTATGCAATAGGACATCTCACGACAGGTGTTTTCTGGCACAACCTGCATGAAGGCAGCCTGCACCTCACCGTTGCCGACACAGGATGGGGCAAAGCCGTATGGGGTAAATTTTATGGACAGTGGTTTGCTGGCGCTACCGTGTTCGTCTTCGATCACGAGAAATTCAATGCCGACATCCTGCTGCGTCAGATTGAGAAGTACAGAATCACCTCGTTCTGTGCACCACCTACCATCTATCGTTTTATGATTCGCGAAGACTTGTCGAAATATGACCTCTCCTCTTTGGAATACTGCACCACTGCCGGTGAAGCCCTCAACCCTGCCGTCTTCGATAAGTTCAAGGAAAAGACGGGCATCCAGATGATGGAGGGATTCGGACAGACCGAGACCACGATGACCCTTGGCACCTTCCCTTGGATGACCCCAAAGCCAGGTTCTATGGGTATTCCCAATGCTCAGTACGATATCGACCTCATCAAAGCCGACGGTACGCCCTGCGAGGATGGTGAGAAAGGTGAAATCGT
>CADCPZ010000072.1 GCA_902803475.1 uncultured Prevotellaceae bacterium | reverse complement strand
GGGAACTGTGTGGAAGCGATGTCGATAATGCGCTGACGGGCGCGGCTGGGTACTTGATGGACGAAGCCTACCAAGTCCTGGTTGCTGTCGCGGAAACCCATGCCACGACCTACGCCGCTCTCGAAGAACGAAGCAGAGCGTGAGAAGCAGAAGGTAATCATGCACTGATACTGGTTCCAGATGTTTACCATGCGGTTCAGACGCTCGTCGCTGCTGCTTACCACGAACTTATCCAGCAGGTTATCCCACTGCCGGTGCAACTGGTCAAAGGCAGCATCTACCGCCTCAACGGTAGCGAAGCGGCTGATCACCGCCTTCGCGTGTTCCTTATTTATAATAGTCCTATCGAGATTTCCCAAAGAAGTCAGGAGTGTTGGGTGATGGGTGGCAGCTGCAAACTTCTTTTCCTGCTCGTTTTCAGCATAGCCCAACAGGAAGATGAAGGTCTTGGATTCACCCGCCTTCAAGTCAATATCCAAACGGTGCGAAGCAATCGGACTCCAGCCGTGAGCCACTGAATCAGCAGACTTTCCGGCTGTTACACATTGTGGTGCCGACAAGTCATTATACAAACCCACAAATGTTTCGCGGTCGGTATCGAAACCGTCAGCACGGGCATTCGTCAATGCATAATAGGCATAGTGATTGCGGCGCTCCTTGTATTCCGTTTTGTGATAGATAACGGTTCCTTCCTCAACACCTTCCGGCTGGAGGTCAATCTCCACCTCACCGGTCGAGAGGTTGCGCTGGAAATTCTCACCGTCAGTAGCCGCATTCCACAGACACCATTCGGTATAACTGAACAGCTGCAGCCGCTTGGTCTCGTTGCTCTTGTTCGTCAGCGTCACCTTCTGCACCTCTGCCCACGTCTTCAGCGGCACGAAGAAGAGCACCGATGCCTCAACACCGTTTTTCTCGCCTGTAATGCGTGTATAGTTCATTCCGTGTCGGCACTCATAGCGGTCTAATGGCGTCTTACAGGGTTTCCAGCCCGGACTCCACACTGTATCGCCGTCTTTCACGTAGAAATAGCGCCCTACATTATCCATCGGCACACTGTTATAGCGATAGCGAGTGATGCGGCGGAACTTCGCATCCTTATAGAAATCATAACCGCCGGCAGTGTTGGAAATCAGGCCGAAAAAGTCCTCATTGCCCAAATAGTTGATCCACGGAAACGGTGTTGCCGGATCAGTAATCACATACTCTCTATGTTCGTCGTCAAAATATCCGAAATTCTTCATATTTACTTAGTCGTTTGGTATATTTGTCGTTTAGTCGTTTGGGACATTTAGTCGTTTGGTATATTTGTCGTTTAGTCGTTTAGGACAATTACGCATTCAAAAATACTCCTTAAAGTCTCCCCTAAGGGGGGAGATTTAGAGGGGGCTTTTCCCTTCCATAATTCCTTTCAACACGGATTCATATTTCACCTTCATACCACGCTCGCGGTCAAAGATGCCGAACTTCTCCGTTCCGTTGCCAAACTGGTTGTTATCCCATACGAAAGTTGAAAAGCCGCGTTTCCGGGCCTCGCTGACAAAGAACCGGCTGTAATAGGTCACATTCTCGTGCTGTAAGTCAGCCTGACCGCCTTTGGTGTGATCAGTTACACCCCATTCACCGATGACGATGCCCAATCCCTTGTTGCTCCATTCATTAACTACGCGGTCGAAGAAATCGGAAATACTCTTCTCGTTCTGTTCCGGCACCTCGCCATACTGCTTGTAGGCATCGCCCCAGAAATAATACTTACAGTTGCCGCAATAGTCATAAGGTGTATAGTAATGGAACTCAACACTCATGTAGTCGTTGCCATTGCCGTCTATGTCCTTGGGAATGATGAAATCACCGTTATTGATACCGAAATCCGGATTGCAGACATAGGTCTGAACTAACAGATGACGACGCAGATTGTTGCCGCCAGTAGCACGAACCACGTCAACAAACGTCTGGTTGTAACTGTTCTGAACAGCCAGGTTCTCTGCCTCAGGCTTGCCCCAGTTGTCTCTGATATGCACCTCATTCGTGCCAGCAAAAGCCAGACGATAGTCGTATGCAGCAAACTCACTGGCGATATTTAGCCACAACAGCGCCAGTTTCTGGTTGTTCTCCTCTTTATATTGATAGGTGGGACGACTTTCCAGCCACTTCTCGTGATGCACGTTGATAATCACCTTCAAGTCGTACGACAAACACCAATCGACCACCTCCTTGATGCGCTTGATCCACGCCTTGTCGATACTCATCGCCGTCTGGTTCGTAATATGACATTGCCAGCGAATGGGAATACGGATGGCGTTGAATCCCGCATCCTTGATACCCTT
>CADCPZ010000071.1 GCA_902803475.1 uncultured Prevotellaceae bacterium | reverse complement strand
TCTGACGATTTCAGAACACACATCCATTCCTATTTTATTTCGGAATTTGATGGCATCACAGACAGACTTCTCCATGTCGTATATCAGACAACGGTGACCAGACATCTCTACCTCGATAATGCCTGTAGAATATGTTGTCTGGTTCCAGAAACATAGCCGAATGGGAGGATAATCTGGGAGAACAACTTTCCGTGTTTTTTCCACAGCAACATAATGTTCAACTGGCACTTGTGTTGTCAGTCGATAGTAGAACCATGCAGAATAGAGGCACAAAACACCTGAAGGAACGAGCCTGCCCATGTCAACCATTGGCTTTGCCAATTCTTCAGGAAGAGCATAGACACCTGCTTTCAGACGTACAACATCGCCTTGCTCCACTGCTCTAAGAAGTTGTGCATAAGTGGCATCATCCGTTATTTCTGATTTTGAGATAAAGCCACCTTTTCCTTTTATGACATCAACAATAGTATTCATGCTGCAAATATACTGCTTTTTTTATAATTAGCAGTAGATTTATGAATCTTTTTGTCACTTTTTCAAAAAAAAAGCATTATTGTGCAAGCTGCCAAGGGACAGGTGACTGACATGGGGGGGGGGGAACGAAACCTCTTAGCTTGAAAGGAGTGGGGAGAAGCTTATTTCTTTGGATTTTCTTTTGAAGTTCATAAAAAAAGTATATCTTTGCAAATGTAATCAATAAATTGCACGCATGAAAATAGGAATTATAGTAGCAATGGACAAGGAATATGCGCAACTGCAAGAGGTAGCGCAATCCATCGAGAAACATGAGATTGTATTGGCAAAATGCGGTATCGGAAAGGTGAATGCCGCCTTGGGAGCAGCAGAGATGATACGTCAGCATCATCCTGATGTCATCATCTCCAGTGGCTGTGCTGGCGGCAATGGCGACGATATCAATATCCAGGATGTGGTGGTCAGCAGCCAGCTGGTTTATCACGATGTTTATTGTGGCAAAGCCATTGATGATACAACAATCTACGGACAAGTACAGGGTTTGCCCGCTCGCTTTGATGTCGATGCGCATCTGTTGGAGGTGGCAAAATCCCTCAACCTTCAATCTTCAACCCTCAACCTTCACCCCGGCCTTATCGTCACAGGCGACTGGTTTGTGGATACGAAAGAGAAAGCACGTTCTATCATCGAACTGTTCCCAGAGGCAAAAGCCATCGATATGGAATCGGCTGCTATCGCCCAGACCTGCTATATATATAAGGTGCCGTTTATCTCGTTCCGTATCATCAGCGACATTCCCTTGCGCGACACCGATGCATCGCAGTATCACGATTTCTGGAACACGATAGCCGACCGTTCGTTCCAAGTCACCAAAACGTTTATCGAGCGTATATAAATCATGGAAGTCATACAAAGTTTTACGATTGACCACACGCATCTGAAGCCAGGTATCTACGTTTCGCGTGAGGATAAAGGCTTTACCACGTTCGACCTGCGCATAACGGAACCGAACAAAGAACCTGCAGTAGCTCCGGCAGCCATGCATAGCCTGGAACACCTGATGGCTACTTGGTTTCGCAACAGCGAAGTGAAAGACGATGTGGTGTATGTCGGACCGATGGGTTGTCTGACGGGAATGTATATCATCATGAAAGACAACGAGACGGCGACTGAAGGTGGAAAATCGGGTGCTTATACCGTTGAGGATATGCGCCGGCTGACCATCGAGTGTATGAAGTGGATTCTCACACAGACGGAAGTACCGGCCACGCGCCCAGAGGCTTGTGGTAATTATCTGCTTCATGACCTGCCGATGTGCAAGTGGGAAAGTGCGCGTTATCTTGATCGCCTGCAGAACGATTTCCATAGCGAATACACCAAACTACAGATTACGCTCGACGACGGCAAGGTTTTTGCCGATGCATAAAAATAAGAATCCGCAGCCAAATCGGTTGCGGATTCTTCTTGTTCCTTGCTCCTTGTTCTCCCCCTCGGGGGAGTCGGAGGGGGGTTATTCCTTATTCGAACGTTTACGCTCCAAGTGGTCCAGGATGATTTTGCGCATACGCATCGACTTAGGCGTCACTTCTACGTATTCGTCGCCTTTGATATATTCCAGACATTCTTCCAAACTCAACACGGTCTTCGGAATGATGCGGGCTTTTTCATCAGAGCCGCTGGCACGAACGTTTGTCAGCTGCTTGGCTTTCGTCACATTGATGACGAGGTCGTTGTCGTGAACATGCTCACCAACCACCTGACCGGAATAAACTTCCTCACCTGGGTCAATGAAGAACTTACCGCGATCCTGCAGTTTATCAATACTGTAGGCAAAGGCGGTACCCGTTTCCAAAGCAATCATACTACCATTCACACGGCGCTCGATGTCGCCCTTATACGGCTGGTAGTTCTTGAAACGGTGAGCCATAATTGCTTCACCCTGACTGGCTGTCAGCACATTGGTACGCAGACCGATGATGCCGCGCGAAGGAATCTCGAACTCGATATTCGTGCGCTCACCCTGCGTCTCCATTCCGATGATATCACCCTTGCGGCGAGTGACCATATCAATCATCTTTGATGAGAATTCTTCTGGTACATTGATGGTCAGTTCCTCAATAGGTTCACACTTTTGGCCATCAATCTCCTTATAGATGACTTGCGGCTGACCAACCTGCAGCTCATATCCTTCACGGCGCATCGTCTCAATCAGCACGGAGAGATGCAACACACCACGTCCGCTGACAATCCACTTGTCGGTATTGTCTTCAAACGGCTCTACACGCAATGCCAGATTCTTCTCCAGCTCTTTTTGAAGACGGTCGTTGATGTGACGGGAAGTACAGAACTTGCCCTCTTTGCCGAAGAACGGGGAATCGTTGATGGTAAACAACATCGACATTGTTGGCTCATCGATCGCTATCGGCGGCAACGCCTCAACGGTTTCCGTATCGCAGATGGTATCGCCGATTTCGAATTTCTCCAAACCGATAACGGCACAGATGTCGCCAGAATCAACATGGTCGGTCTTCTGGTGGCCCATACCCTCGAATGTATGCAGTTCTTTGATCTTCGTCTTCTCCTGTGAACCGTCACGATGACAGATTGTCACAGCCATTCCGTCGGTTATCGTACCACGATGAACGCGTCCTACGGCAATACGACCCGTATAGTTGCTGTAATCCAAAGAGGTGATCAGCATCTGCGCTGCACCCTCAATCTGTTTGGGGGCAGGAATAACCTCCACAATCTTGTCTAACAGATATTCGATGTTGTCTGTGGGCTGCTGCCAGTCTTCACTCATCCATCCATTTTTGGCAGAACCATAGACAACGGGGAAGTCCAACTGGTCTTCCGTCGCATCCAAATCACACATCAGGTCGAATACCATCTCATAAACCTCCTCAGGACGGCAGTTCGGTTTATCTACCTTATTCACCACCACGATGGGCTTCAAACCGATTTGAAGGGCTTTCTGCAATACGAAACGCGTCTGTGGCATCGGACCTTCAAAAGCATCTACCAATAGCAGGCAGCCATCGGCCATATTCAGTACTCGCTCAACCTCACCACCAAAATCGGAGTGTCCTGGGGTGTCGATGATATTGATCTTTGTCCCTTTCCAGTTGATAGATACGTTTTTGGACAGAATCGTGATACCGCGTTCCCGTTCCAAATCATTTGCATCCAGCACCTGATTGCTGTTATCCTGTCCCTCGCGGAAGAGTTTTCCCGCAAGCATCATCTTATCTACAAGCGTCGTCTTTCCATGATCGACGTGCGCAATAATCGCTATGTTTCTGAGTTCTTGCATATACCTATTTTATATAAAACGGGTGCAAAGGTACGATTAAGAGAGTGAAAATGCAAATAATTTTGTGATTTTCCGAACGTAAGTACCTTCGATGAAGTCAAAGATAGTCATTTTTATCCAAATAATTTGCAAGGTTGAGGGAAAATGTGTAATTTTGCAGCCGATTCGCCAAAAAGGAAACCGACTGGCGGATTAAGAACCGGAAAATCCGGTGCATTCGCAGCGATGTAGTTCGCCCTGATGAAGACGGCTGACGTTGCACGGATGTAATTACAAAATTATTCATCAAAACCATTAAAGTCATGTATTTAGACAAGACAAAGAAAGAAGAGATTTTCGGTCAGTATGGCAAGTCTGCTACTGACACTGGTTCTGCTGAGAGCCAGATTGCATTGTTCACCTATCGCATCAAGCACCTCACCGAGCATGTAAAGAAGAACCACAAGGACTTCGTGACCACTCGTTCACTGACTCAGCTCGTAGGTAAGCGTCGTGCATTGCTGAACTACCTGTACGATCGTGACATCGAGCGCTATCGTGCTATCGTCAAAGCGCTTGGTCTGCGTAAGTAATCTCTTCGCACAAGCAAGAAACAGAAAGCCGGCAAAACTGCCGGCTTTTTTGTTGTTCAATTCATCAGCATGTCGATACTATGCCTTTGCTTTCTGCTTATACGAACGGAGACCATAGAGGACGACGATGATGAAGCAGATGAACGGCAGGACGAACGATACGTTGACTGCAGGATGGCTGGCGATGGTCTTTTGGTCGATAATCAGGCCCTGCAATGGTGGCATCAACGCGCCGCCGACAATTGCCATCACCAGGAAGGCAGCACCCAGATGTGTATCTTTCGAATCAACATCCTCCAAGGCGATACCATAGATGGTGGGGAACATCAGCGACATGAAGAAACTGATGCCGACAAGCGAGTAGAGTCCCAGCTTACCCACAATGAGAATAGCTCCTAATGCACACAAGGCAGCACCGCAGCCGAAGATGGTGAGCAGTTTGCGCGAGTTGACGTATTTCATCAGGAACGTTGAAATAAACCGACTGCAGAGGAAAAGGCTCATCGCCACAATATTATAGGTTTGGGCAGTTGCCTTGTTGATGCCCAGATTGTCGGCATACTGGATGATAAACGTCCAGGTCATAATCTGTGCAGCCACATAGAACATCTGAGCAATCACACCTTCGCGATAAATGACATTGTGCCACAGGTTGCTGAGTGTCTGACGAGCCGTATGGGTGTTGCCGGCATCCTTCTGTTCCTCGTTCTCTGTCTTCGGCATCTTCTTCAGAGCAATGATGACAAATACCGCCAGAACAACCAATCCGATGATCACGTACGGGTTGCGGATGACTGCCAGGTCGTGTAGTCGGATTTCACTCTTCTCGGCCTCGCTCAGTCCATAGAACAGAATTTGTCCTGCTGCATCGCGCTTGTCGCTAATCAGTTGAGGCAGTACGATGAATGAGGCGACAGCCATACCGCAGAGCGAACCCATCGGGTTGAAGGCCTGCGCCATATTCAAACGGCGTGTGGACGTTTCCTTGTCGCCCAGAGAAAGGATGAAAGGATTGGCTGTGGTTTCCAAGAATGCCAGACCGAAGGTCAGGATATACAGCGACAGACAGAAGAAGGAGAACTCCTGATAGGCTGCAGCCGGAATAAACAGGAAGGCACCGAAGGCATAGAGTCCCAACCCCAGCAGGATACCGCTCTTATAGGAATAGCGGCGGATGAAAAGGGCAGCAGGAACGGCCATCGTAGCATAGCCGCCATAGAAGGCAAACTGTACCATTGAGGCTTTTGCTGCTGACAGTTCCATCACCGTCTGGAAGGCAGCCACCATCGGGTTGGTGATATCGTTGGCAAATCCCCACAGCGCAAAGAGTGAGGTGATGAGTATAAAGGTTACGAGGTACTTCTTGGGTACCAGCTTTAATTTTTTCTGTTCCATGAATGTAGGTTGATAGTTATTTTTGACTTTGTTTTATAATGATGGCGACAAAGGTAATAAATATTTGACAATTGACAATTGACAATTGATATTTTTTTATATCTTTGTCCACTTTCCAACGATGTTGTTATCGGAATCATGGCGATTTCTTTGCAGTAAGAATATTATTTCGTGCTTTTGATTTCATCGAAGGTACTTCCGTTCGACAAAAAAAAGAATGTATTCTTTTGTTTTGTGCTCACTTATTCGTACTTTTGCATCCAAACAGATAAAAAAATGAAGAAACTATTATCACTGCCACCTAATTTGGTGGATTGCTTTCATGATATAACGGGCCATTCGCATGATGAGTGGTTTTGTACGAATGATCCTGTCGGTCATAAACTCGGCTCTGGCGGAGGAACAACCTGGCTGTTGGAACAGGCCTACTCCCAAATGCTGAATTCACGCCTCACACTTCACGCTTCATTTAAAGAGTGGTTATCAAAGGAAAAACGCATTCTGTTGCATGCTGGCGGACAGAGTCGCCGGTTACCGTCATACGCTCCGTCAGGCAAGATACTGACACCAATACCTGTGTTCCGGTGGGAGAGGGGACAACGTCTGTCGCAGGATTTGTTGTCCTTGCAGATTCCTCTTTATGAGCAGATCATGCAGGCAGCACCAGCGCATCTGCATACGATGGTGGTGAGCGGTGATGTGTATATCCGTTCTACAGAAATGTCGGCTATCGGTCCTCAGTTGGCTGGCTTGGATGCCGATGTGGTTTGTTACGGGTTGTGGCTTGATTCGAGTATCGCCAAGGATCATGGCGTCTTTGTTTCTTCACGTCAGCATCCGCAGCAATTGAAGTGTATGTTGCAGAAACCTACCGTTGAGACACTCAGCAAACTGCTGACGAACCATTTCTATTTGACGGATATCGGTATCTGGTTGTTAAGCGACCATGCGGTAGAAATTCTGATGCAGAAAAGCCACGACTCAGCCAACAGCTCTCAATTGAACTACTATGACCTCTATAGTGATTTCGGTTGTGCCCTAGGAACAGAACCAGGTGTAGATGATCCGGAGGTTGGGGCTTTGCGTGTAGCTGTATTACCCTTGCCTGGTGGCGAGTTCTATCATTTCGGTACATCGCATGAGCTACTGTCGTCAACATTGGCGGTTCAGAATCTGGTCAACGATCAACGACGCTTGTTGCATCGAGACCGAAAACCGCATCCATCCATCTTTGTACAGAATGCCGAAACACAGATTGCCTTTACGCCTGAAAACCAAAATGTATGGATTGAGAATGCGTATGTGGGTGAGAATTGGTCGATAACCCATGAGCATATCATCACTGGTGTTCCAGAAAACAATTGGCAGGTGTCGCTGAAACCCGGACAATGTCTGGACGTTATTCCTATTGGTGAAGAACAGTATTGTATTCGTCCGTATGGATATCATGACCGCTTCGCTGGCGAAGAACAACAGCGTAAGCAGTTTCCCGTTGTTAATGCAGCGATCTTCAAGGAATCTAAGGTCTTCAATGATATCAACGAGATGAAGACCATCGAGAACTGTTGCTTGCTGTCGGCAGAAGAGATTAGCGCAAAGGCTAACTTGCGAAGACTCACGGAGCAACGCCGACTGTTCAGGGCTAAGAACTGGCCCTGTCTGGCTAAAAACTACAAGCATAGCGTGTTCTATCAGATTGATTTGGAAGATGCTGCACGAGAATTTGCGATGAATCAACTTCCTGTTCCTGCCGAACTTCCGGAATCAGAACCCTTGTTGACGCGTATCCATGATGCAATGTTTCGTTCGGAACTGGCCAGGAATGCTGGTGGCGACACAAATGCTGGAGAACAAAAGGCTTTTTCCCTTTTGCGTGAGGGATTGACGATGACGGCTTTGATAGAAAAACAGCAGCCCCGTTTGTCAGTATATAGCGATCAGATTGTATGGGGACGCTCTCCTGTTCGTATCGATTTAGCTGGTGGATGGACTGACACACCGCCATATTGTCTGATGGAGGGTGGCCGTGTGCTGAATATAGCGATAGAACTGAATGGACAACCTCCGTTGCAGACATACGTGAAACCCTGTAAGGAACATCATATCGTGTTGAGGAGTATAGATCTTGGTGCTTCCGAGGTCGTAAAAACCTATGAAGAGTTGGCCGACTTCAACCATGTGGGGTCACCATTCTCGATTCCCAAGGCAGCATTGGTGCTCGCAGGATTTCAACCAGGATTCTCGCAAGAGCAGTTTGATACTTTGGAGCATCAACTGCAGGCATTCGGATGCGGTATAGAGGTAACACTCTTGTCGGCTATTCCTGCCGGCTCCGGTTTGGGAACCAGCAGTCTGTTGGCATCAACGGTATTAGGTGCCTTGAACGATTTTTGTGGCCTGATGTGGGATAAGAATGAAATCGGCAGACGTACGTTGGTGCTGGAGCAGTTGTTGACAACAGGCGGAGGATGGCAAGACCAATATGGTGGTCTTTTGCATGGTGTGAAGCTGTTGGAAACGGGACGCGGCTTTGAACAACTGCCTTCCGTAAGATGGTTGCCGACCAGCATCTATACTCAGCCCGAATATCAACAATGTCACCTTTTATATTATACCGGTATCACCCGAACGGCCAAGAATATCTTGTCGGAAATTGTTCGCCGGATGTTCCTGAACCAGCACGACGAACTGGCAATCTTGCGTGCGATGAAGGCTCATGCCCAGGAGATGTGTGAGGTGATTCAGCGAGAGGACTTTGAACAGATGGGGCGTCTGGTTGGGAAGACCTGGTTGCAAAACCAGTCTATCGACAACGGAACGAATCCGCCGGAGATTCAGGCTTTGACGGAGTTGGTAGATGACTTATGTCTGGGTTATAAGTTGCCAGGTGCTGGTGGTGGAGGCTATCTTTATATGGTTGCGAAAGACCCAGAAGCTGCCGCACGTATCCGACATATCCTCAATTCAAACCGTAAACTTTTAAATGAAAGATTTGTAGATATGTCATTGAGTATGAATGGTTTGCAGGTAAGTAGAAGTTAAGTATGGAGTTTCGAACGATTGTTGATGTACCAAAGCCAAATTTCCAAATAGCACCTTGCGAACGGATGCTGTTTGTCGGTTCCTGTTTTGCCGACCGAATGGGCAAACGTTTTACCGACGAGAAGTTCCGGACGGTTGTCAATCCCTTTGGCGTGATGTATAATCCTGTCAGTATTCGGCATACGATAGAGAGACTTTTTGCTGAAGCCGAAAAACCTGTCTTCGATACCGCAATCCTCACTTTAGGAACCAATCATGTATATGTGGAAAAATCGACAGGTGAAGTTGTCGATAATTGTCAGAAACGACCAGCGAACTTATTCGACGAGCGTGAACTGACAGTAGAGGAATGTGCGAATGAACTCTATCGAAGCTGCCAGCTGTTGATGAATGTCAATCCCCTGATTCACATTGTTTTTACGGTAAGTCCGATTCGTTATGCGAAATACGGCTATCATGGCAGTCAATTATCGAAAGCCACACTTCTGTTGGCAATTGACAAACTAATAAATGCCCAAACAGGCTTGATGGCCTCCCCCTTAAGTGGGAGGTTGGAGGGGGCTTCTTATTTTCCCGCCTATGAAATCGTCAACGATGAACTGCGCGACTATCGGTTTTATGCTGCTGATATGTTACACCCTTCCGACCAAGCGGTAGCCTACATCTATGAACGCTTTGCAAAGGCTTATTTCAGTGAGGAAACCTTTCAGTTCCTAAAAGAATGGAAACCGATAGCGGATGTCCTCAACCACAAGCCATTTCATCCGGAATCAGACGAATATCGGGTGTTGATAAATAAAACAATGTTAAAAGTAGCCGCGCTGTCGAAAAAATATCCTAATTTTGCATTATGATTTACACCATTGAAAAAATAACTACGTTGATAGGTGCCCGACGTTATGGGACCAAAGAAGCACAAATTGGATTCTTGCTGACAGACAGCCGTTCCCTTTGTTTTCCGGAGGAGACGCTGTTTTTTGCATTGAAGACTGAACGGAACAACGGACAAAATTATATCCCGGATCTGTATCGTCGCGGGGTAAGGAACTTTGTTGTAGAGACGCTTTCTCCGATAGATACAGATAAGGCAGGAAGTGCTCGCGCAAAGAGTTGGAGTGTATTGTATCCAGATGCAAACTTCCTGAAAGTTGTAAACAGCAGGGAAGCCTTGCAGCGTTTGGCTGAGCGCCACCGCGAAGAGTTTGATATTCCAGTCGTTGGTATCACAGGCTCTAACGGAAAGACGGTGACGAAGGAATGGCTGTATCAGATTCTTTCTGGGTTGCAGGACGAACAACCTGCAGACAAATATATTGTGACCCGTTCGCCTCGTTCGTATAATTCACAGATAGGTGTTCCGCTTTCGGTGTGGTTGCTCAATCAGCATACACAAGTGGGCATCTTCGAGGCAGGTATCAGCGAACCCGATGAGATGCAGGCCTTGCATGACATCATCCAACCGACGATAGCTGTGCTGACGAACTTGGGTGCTGCACACCAGAAGAACTTCCGTTCGCTGGAAGAAAAATGTATGGAGAAACTGACCTTGTTTAGAGACGCTGAGGTGATTGTTTATCCATCTGATAACGAGGTGGTTAGCCGTTGTGTTAGGAAGTTACAGTTTAAGGGTCGAAAACTGGGCTGGTCGATGAAGAACGACCAGGCTCCGATGTATATCAAGAATATGCATCAGGATAATACGACTACCATTTCTTACGTCTTCAACGAAACCGAAGGAGAATATACAATCCCGTTTATCGATGAGGCTTCTGTGCAGAACTCTATCTCCTGTGCTGTCATCGCACTGCATCTGGGTATTGCTCCAGAGGTGCTCAAACGAAGGATGGAGAAGTTGGAGCCTGTAGCGATGCGTTTGGAAGTCAAGGAGGGACAGCGAGGTTGTACGCTGATAAACGATTCCTATAATTCTGATATCAACTCTTTGAATATAGCCCTCGACTTTATGAATCGTCGGCCAGACCAGCAGGGACGCAGTCATACACTTATTCTAAGTGATATCGAGCAGAGCGATTTAGAACCCGATGACCTCTATCAGGAAGTAGCCAAGCAAGCAGCCAAGCGACATGTGCAAAAACTGATTGGTATTGGCAAACAGCAGCTGTCGGCAAACAAGCGTAACTTGCTGATTCCGCAGCAATATTACTTCCCCACGGTGGATGCGTTTATCCGTTCTAAAGAATTTCGCAACCTCCATGATGAAGTCATTCTGCTGAAAGGAGCACGCCGTTTTGGATTCGACCAGTTGACGGAGCTGTTGGTTCAGAAGGTACACGAAACGACTTTGGAGGTTCATTTGAATGCGGTTGTCGATAATCTGAACTATTATCGTTCGTTCTTGAAACCGGAAACAAAGATGGTCTGCATGATTAAGGCTGATGCCTATGGTGCTGGAGCGGTGGAAATTGCGAAGACGCTGCAGGATCATCGTGTAGATTATTTGGCTGTGGCTGTGGCTGATGAAGGTGTGGAACTGCGCAAAGCAGGTATCACGTCGAATATCATGATTATGAATCCGGAGATGACAGCCTTCAAGACCATGTTTGATTACGATTTGGAGCCGGAGGTCTATTCCTTCCGTTTGTTGGATGCATTGATCCATGCTGCCCGACAGGAAGGTATTACCGGTTGGCCTGTACATATCAAGTTGGATACAGGTATGCACCGCTTGGGATTTAATGTCCGTGAGGATATGGATCTGCTGATTGACAAACTGCGACGACAGCAGGCTGTTATCCCCCGTTCTGTTTTCTCGCATTTTGTAGGTTCCGACAGTGATGACTTTGATGAGTTCTCGGCCCAGCAGTTTGCGTTGTTCAAAGAAGGTGCCGACAGCCTACAGCGTGCTTTTGAGCACAAGATTTTGCGCCATATGGACAACTCTGCGGGAATAGAACATTTCCCTGAGCGTCAGATGGATATGTGCCGTTTGGGACTTGGGTTGTATGGCGTTAATCCACGAACCAACGAGATTATCAATAATGTTTCCACGTTGAAAACGACCATTCTGCAACTTCGTCACGTGAAGGCTGGTGAATCTGTAGGCTATAGCCGTAAAACGATTTTAGAGAAAGACAGCCTCATCGGCGCGATTCCTATCGGTTATGCTGATGGGTTGAACCGTCATCTGGGAAATCGACACGGATATTGTCTTGTCAACGGACACCGGGCAGCCTATGTGGGCAATATCTGTATGGATGTGGCGATGATTGATGTGACAGATATCGACTGTAAAGAAGGCGACAGCGTTGAAATTTTTGGTGATAACCTTCCTGTTACAACCCTTTCTGATGTCATCGACACCATCCCTTATGAGGTGTTGACAGGAATCTCAAATCGAGTGAAAAGAATTTATTTTCAAGATTAAATGATAAAAAGGTGCAGGTATTCAAAAGTTTTTTGTATATTTGCACCAAATTTTTCTACTATACAACAACTAAAAACAAATCATGGAACAAGTATTTAGTTACATTATCAGTCTTGGCGCATCAGTAATGATGCCAATTCTGTTTACTATTATCGGATTGTGCATCGGCATGAAGTTTGGTAAATCGCTCAAGAGTGGTCTTTATGTGGGAGTCGGTTTTGTCGGCTTGGGCATTGTGACGGCTCTGCTGACCACCAACTTTGGCAGTCCGCTTGATGCCTTCTCGAAAATCTTTAACCTTGACCTGAGCGTG
>CADCPZ010000070.1 GCA_902803475.1 uncultured Prevotellaceae bacterium | reverse complement strand
CGATCTCGACCTGATGTTCACTTGTGGCGTTAACCACGTTTTCTTCCACGGCACATGCTACTCGCCGAAGGACGACCCCTGGCCGGGGTGGAAGTTCTATGCCTCGGTGGATATGAGTCCCACCAATAGTATCTGGCGCGACGCGCCCTACCTCATGAAGTATATCGAACGTTGTCAGAGTTTCCTGCAGATGGGTAAGCCCGACAACGACTTCCTCGTCTATCTGCCCGTCAGAGATATGTGGCGCAAACGCGATCCACACAACGACGATGCCAAGGAGACCAGCAAAAACCGCCGCAATGGAGAGGACCTGCTGATGCAGTTCGATATCCATACCATGGACAAGAAGGCCCCAGAGTTTATCAGCAGCATCCTGAAGATTGATAGTCTTGGTTACGACTGCGACTACATCAGCGACCGACAACTGGCCAAAGTACTTATCGAGGACGGCATGCTCGTCACCGAGGGTGGCACACGTTATAAGGCACTGATCATTCCCAGCGGGACGACAATCGAAGACGCACTGAATGAACAGGTGAGACGTCTCTATCCGTATGTCATCATCGGCGAATCGGCTGCACAGATGGCTCACTTTGCTAAGGCAGAATCCATGCGTACCGAACAAGGACTGCGCTGCATCCGTCGACAGAATGATGAAGGCTACCACTATTTTATTGCCAACCTCACACCACGCGACATGAACGGAATGGTAGCTTTGGCAGTTCCTTTCAGTGGCGCTACGCTCTATAACCCCATGACGGGTGATGTAACTCCTGCCATCGTCAAGGACGGCAAGGTGCTGCTATCCCTGCGATCTGGCGAGAGCATCATCGTGAAGACTGGAGCACAGGCATCAGCAACCACTATTACAGAATCCAAGCGCTCTGAAGTACTTCCCATTAGCGGTAAGTGGACCCTTTCATTTATCGAAGAGGCTCCGAAAGTTGCTCAGACATTCACCCTTAACAAGCTACAGACATGGGAAACGCTGAGTCCAGAATGCGCTATAACCATGGGTACCGGTGTTTACACGACAACTTTCTCACTGTCCAAGGAGCAGGCAGCTAAACAGTGGACAATAGACCTTGGCGACGTCCGTGAGTCTGCACGCGTGTACATAAATAATCATTTTATCGGCTGCGCATGGGCAGTACCCTTTGTCCTCGACTGCAAGGACGCTATGAAAGCGGGAAAGAATACGCTACGTATCGAGGTCACCAACCTGCCTGCCAATCGTATTGCCGATATGGACCGTCGCGGTGTGGAATGGAGGAAGATGAAGGAGATTAACATCGTAGACATCAACTACAAACGCACAAAGTACGACCAATGGACACCCGTTCTCAGTGGTCTCAATAGCGAGATTAAACTGATAGAAAAATAAAAAGGGAACCACAGCCTTGTTAACGGTCATCTCGCCAATAGAGGAGTACAATCGGATTATGTTGGGTGTTTAACGTTGAGTGTTTAGTGCTATAACCCAGTATTCCATACAGCGGTTTGTGCGACGGTATTCAAAACCGTTACGTTTCAGCATGCTGCCCAGACGCCTCAGGCTGCTGGCGTTTTCTGCCACTCCGCGGTAGTGCCTGTGCATGTCGCGAACCATCTCCGTGGGACTTTTCCATGTTCCTGCTTCCCACTTGCGGGGCTTGCGGTACAGTTCCCTGAACACCTCCTCCACATCGTCGATCATCTGGAAGGCGAGGTTTTGTTCCTGGATGCGCCGTTCGTGCTCACCGTCGAACCATGTCTGACACCCATGTCGTATCTCATGGACCACCTGCGCATAGAGCTGATGGTAGTCAACGACACCCTTTGTGTCGATGGGGCCGCTGGTCTGTACACACATAAACCGTCGGCTACCCGTCAGGTCGGTGAGCGGCGTGGGGTCGTTGGTGGTGCCGATGAAGGCGGCATAGCGCTTCTTCTGCTGGATGATGCTCTCATAGAGCTTGCGCGTCTTCACGTCAGCTTTCTGCAGGATGTGTTTCAGGAAAGCATTCTGGCGCTTGGTCATGCTGTCGTACTCGTCTAGGTTGATCAGGGCGAAGCGTGTCAGTGCCTTTTCCGCCTCATTGCGGTTGGTGAAATCGATACGGTCGGTATAGTATGTGCGCAACTCTTCGGGCAGGATCATCCTGCAGAACGTGGATTTCCCGTCGCCCTGCGCACCGATGATGAGGGGTACGGTGGCATTGCCGTGCAGGGGCTTGGCCATCAGCCATCCTGCCACCATGCTACGGAGCCACAGCCGGAAGTTGTCCGTCCAGTCGGGGTTGTCGGTAGGCAGCCGTCTGGCAAACGCGCCTACGTGGTCGTTGCCGTCCCATTCAGGCAGTGCGTTCAGCCAGTCGGCAATAGGGTCGTATTCCTCTACCAGTGTCGATTCCACATATCGGCGCACGTCTTTGTCCCACACTTGGATGCCTTCGCCGAGAGCCTGCAGGGTGATGGTGTTCAGCACCGCCTTGGTCAGCGGCTTCCACTGGTCGCTATTGGCGGCAGGCGTCTTCAGCACCTCAGCATAGCTGCCGCGTTCCACGTATTCCTCCCCGCCAACGATGCCGTTACGACGGAAACGGTAGCGGCGTCTCAGGAAGTCTTTCATCATCTCCATCTGCATCGTATGGTAGGGAATCGCCTTGTATTCAGCCTGTGGCACTGCCTTGTGCGACTCATACAGATTGTGGAAAGTCTTCCGTACCAGCACCTCATATTGCCAGAAGGGGGTTACATGGAGGAGTCTTTTGACGGCAAACTCCTCGTCAAGCCCTTCCTCATGGCATCGCTGTGCCAGTGCCATGATGAAAATGTCTTTACTTTCCATGGAAAACTGCAGTCTTGTCTGTTGGAAAGCAAACTGCCAGGCGGTCTGTAGCATCTCGATGGGCGTATAGCCCGGAATCATGTTCAATGTCTTCATTCTTGAATGGTTTTAATGGTGTTTTTTTGTTGTTTAGGGGTTGTTTTGCGAAAGAGGCTCTTTTGGTGGGTGAAAGAGGCTCTTTTGGTGGGTGAAAGAGGCTCCGTTGGTGAGTGAAAGAGGCTCTTTTGGCAGGTGAAAGAGCCTCTTTTGTAGAGCAGTGTACCAAAAATGTATGATTTTGTAGGTATTTTTCAACAACAGAATTTGCAAAACACTGTGTATCAATACTTTACAAAACGGTGTACGTAGTGTAGTTTTTTATTTCAAAATCCCAGGATGCAGGAAACGCGCTTGCTTTCTCCGCTGTTTTGCCGGTAGCGTATAGTTCATATACTTGCAGTCGTTACACACCCGTCGGTAGGTGCCCGTCGGATAGCGTTCAAACAGGCTGACGGGCAGTAGTCGTCCGCAGTTCCGGCAAGTCTGTTCCGTTACCTCGCGTAATGTCTGGTCTTTCTTTCTCATTTCACCTGATAATTCGGTATGGCCATGTGGCGGTTCTTCTTGATGTCCCACTTACAGCTCACGTGCAGCCATTTTACGCCGTCCTTGCGGTATTCAAACAGCAGCTGGTCGAACTCAAGGTTATCGCAGATGAAATCATAGTAGTCCAGTCCCTGGCGGGTATTCACGATACGGATGTCTGCCGCCTCTCCAATGAGATGCTGGGAGTTGCCCACGCCCCGCACCTTCTCGTTCAGCTCCTCGCAACGGTAGCCGGAGTTGATGTAGATAGGGCCGAACTTGTCGCGCAGGGGTTGCAGCACATGGCGACAGAGGTTCTCCAGCCGGATGATGACTGGTCGCGACGGCGTGTTGTCGATATGATGTTTTTCTGCCACCTGGCTGCGTACGAACTCACGGAGTGTGAAGTTCTCGGAAAGCTTTGCGTCTAAATCTAAAATCTGTTTCATGATAATCATTTTTTTAATGTAAAACATTTTGTTTGGCAACGTTGCGGGGGCAAAAGTAATCCGAATGCCGTTATCTGGCAGAATTGTTGTGAAATGTTGTGGACAATATCACAACACGTGTTGTGGTTGTTGCGCCTGGAATATTTTGTATTGTGAGGAAGAATGGTTATCTTTGCATCCAGAATCGGAAATGCAAGTGTCAAATGATGAGACGACCGTTGATAGTGATATTCCTTTTAGCGTTGCTCTGTGCCTGTGGCAACAGGGAGAAGTATGCGCGTCTGTTGGCGGAAGCTGACAGCCTGAACCAGAACTATATCCCCTTTACTACAGACAGCACCATGAAGGAGGTCGTTGATTACTACGACCATCACGGCACCGCCAACGAACGGATGAGAGCTTACTACCTCTTAGGCTGCGTCTATCGCGACCTCGGCGAAGCCCCACACGCATTGGAATGCTATCACGATGCTGTCGATTGTGCTGATACGACAGCTAATGATTGTAATTATGAAATGTTGGGAACAATATATGGACAGATGGCAATGGTCTTCTATCAGGATTATCTTCCGGAAAATATGTTGGAAGCGTTAGACAAAGCCATTCGATATGCCCGTTTAGCCAAGGACACCTTAGGTTGGTATAGCTATTTGTCCAACAAGGTTGGAGGCTATTCTTTATTGGAAAAGGATGACAGCGTCAAGGTTCTTTCGGAACTGATTTGCAAGAAGTACGAAGAACTTGGCGACACACTTACGGCAAACACTGCACTGGGGCCTGCCATACACGTATATCTGTCACAACAGGATTACCAGACAGCAAAACCTTACTTGGACAGATACGAGTATCATTCTTTGTTGAGTCAGTACGAGCATTTCCCCCACAACTCATGGAAACTGCTTTATTCCATGAAGGCAAGCTACTACGAGGGAATCGGCAAACAGGATTCTGCCGAATACTATTACCGTAAGCATGCGATGGAATCGACCGATTTAAATAATCTGGAGATTGCCTATCAAGGTTTATATCGCCTGTACAAACAAACGGGAAAAACGGACTCTCTCGCTAAATATGCCGAATTATATACAGCCGTCAACGACTCATCGGTGAAAGAGCTTTCAACGACAGGAGTACAGCGCATACAGTCACTATACAACTACAGTCGTCAGAAGGAGATTGCCGACAAAGAAAGCATTAAAGCTGCCCGTGCTCGTCAGTGGCTGTTGGTCTTAGCTACTGTACTGGTATTCATAATTGGAAGTAGTATTCTCCTTTATCAGAGATTCCACCATCGCCATCGGATACAGATCAGTAATCTGAACCGGAAATATGCAACCGACCTATTACTTTATAACAAGACACGCAAAGACCTGGATATTCTCAGTCAACAGTACCACCTGTATGAAACGGAAATCAAAGAATACAGAACAGAAATAGAGAAACTTCAAAAGCGTATTGCCGGCTACCATGAAGACCAGAGTACCCCTGACCAATGGAAAATCACAACAGCCCTATTAGGCTCCACCGTTGTAAGTCTTTTCCATGAGAAAGCAAGTATGGGACTACCTGCAACAACCGACGATTGGCAGGGACTGCGTGAGCTGCTACACGACCAGCTTCCCGACTTTCTCTATCAGCTAGACCAATTCTCATATAAGCCTAATCTTCGCGAGACGCAAGTCTGCATCTTGGTTAAGCTCCGTTTCATTCCATCAGAGATATGCGCCCTGTTGGATGTTTCTCCACAGGTAACGACAAACATTCGTAATCGCCTGATGAAAAAACTGTTTGGAGAGGCTAACGGAAAGGCCAAAACCTTCGATGAGAGGATACGTAACCTGTAAAAGTGTCGCCATCTTTTCATTGATTTTCAAGAGGTTACGCATTTTGTGTAAAAGTGTGTAATCATTTATAGCGTCTCTGACACACTCTTTTCATACTTTTGCAGCCAAATTTAAAAAACTACAAACGATGAAAAGATTTATTTTTGCAATGATGTTAAGTGCCTTTGCCATAAGTATGCAGGCACAAACAGGAGTAGAAAACAGCAATCCCATTGATTTTCAAGTAGGATGGCATGATGAGGGCGCTCCCACCGTTCCTATTAAGCGTAGCCCCGTTCGTCCACCGAAGGCGTCGTTGAGTGGTCATACCTTATATATATTGACCTCACATGCCGACTACACCCTTCAATTGCTTTCATTCGATGGAACCGTCGTTTTTGAAACATTCGTTCCAAGTTCTGTTAATGAAATCCAGTTACCCGCCAACCTCACGGGCGACTACGAACTGCAACTACAAACCCGGCGATTTATATTTACCGGAGAGGTGGAACTGTAAATATCAAATAAACATATAAACATTGTGAACAACAAATGAAAAAATTAGCTTTATCGTTTATTTTCTGCATGACTTACGTTGTAAGTTCTGCGCAAATAACGTCAACCTACCAATATGATACCAGTGGGAACATCATATCAAGGAAAATATCAGGAGGATTAAAAATGAAGGCGGCAGCAAATGATGCGCCAGATGAAATCGTGATACACTATGGTGAAGGTGACAAGGTATCAGTTGAGACAACCTGTGATGAGAAAGAAGAGAAAATGGTCAGGATTTACGACTCCAATACAAATATCCTGCATTCTGAAATTTTCACTGGCACGTCTTATTCCAAGGATATCAGCACTTTTCCCAATGGAATGTACATATTAGAAGTGGATACTCCGGATAACACACAATCACAAACGATATTAAAGAGATAACCGACAAACAATGAACAGATTATTCAATATATTACTGCTGATATTTCTTACTACAAATATCAGTGGTCAGACAATTCCGTCTGACAATATTCATGGAGGCTCGTCAAACGGCATTGTAGGTAATGCCGCAGATGAGTATGATGTAACCCCTAATGGACAGTTTCATTACGAAATGCCGCTGACGGTTGTTTCAGGAACGGGCGGTATGTCGCCCAAACTTTCCATTACTTATAATAGTTCTAATGGCAGGGGACTTTTGGGCTATGGATTTGACCTTACCGGTCTGTCTATGATATGCCGTGCTCCACAAAACCTGTACAGAGACGGAAAGGCTGATGTCATAAGATTTACTTCCTCAGACAGATTCACATTGGATGGTGTGCGGTTATCCTTATTTCAAAAGACTTCCACAGGTGCCGAATACAGGACAGAAACCAATAATTTCTCAAAGATTATTTCAGAAGGCGACTCTGTCAATCCTACAAAGTTCACGGTATATACAAAAGACGGTCTGATTCGTGAATTTACATCAGCAAGGACTTTAATGGGTTCGTCCGGTAATAATATTTACTGGCTTGAAACAAAGGTATCGGACACCAAAGGCAATTACTATACGGTAACCTATAGCGGGAACGCATCCACGAACGAATACTATCCAATAAGAATTGACTATACGGGAAACACAGGAGCTTCACTTTCCCCATACGCCTCTGTTCGGTTTACCTATCAAAATGCCTCTACCACATCAACTTCCTATATCAGTGGTGTCAAAGTATGCCGGAGTAAGATCATCAAAACCGTTGGTTGCTATTATGGAAATCAGTTAATCAGGAAATACGAAATTAGTTACGCATCTATACGTGGGAAACAGTTTATCAGTCAGATTTGCGAACAGGCCGGTAACGAAAAGAAGAATCCAACAGTATTTTCATGGAATAACAATGGGAGTATAAGCGTGTCCAACAGCGTTGCATCCACAGATGCCGCTTTCAAGAATAAATACATTGTCACTGGCGATTTCAATGGAGACGGAAAGACCGATTTCATTGCAAGAGCAAATAACAATAAAAAAGATAAGAGCTACCAGATTTATATAAGTAACGGTAGTTCGTTTAATACTCCTATCAATGGTCTATTTGTCATGCCTTCAGTACGCCCTGACCTTGAAAGGTTCAACGAAATCAAGACAGGCGATTTCAATGGTGACGGATATGACGACCTCGTTGTTGAACGTGCCAACAGTCCTTTCTATGCTATAGACTTGTATCTTACACATGTGGATACTAGTGGTAATGTATCAATCGTATATGATAAGACGATAATCCCCGCCATCCAGCTGGATCATACCATGAAGGTAATGGATACCAATTGTGACGGCGTGGCAGATTTGTTTATCCATAACGCGAACGTCGGCTCTACATCGTATTTTGTATTATTATCTCAGTCAACAGAGAATGGTGTTATGCCTTTGGCACAACAGTATAGTGGTGATATTTCAGGTGACAGTTGGGCCAATTTACTTGGAAGTGTATTACTAGTTGATTTAGATGGAGATGGAACCAGTGAAATATTAAATGTTCAGGAAAAGAACTACAGCAGCCTATATACAATAAAGACATCTGGCGAATTGCAGCGAGAAAAGTTTCTTTCACTCAGTGGCGATGATTATTTCACGATAGGAGACTTTAACGGAGATGGAAAGACAGATGTCTTGACGATGGGTACAATAAGTAATCCTGACGCAGGTTGGGAAATCAACTTCTCCACAGGACTCATCTCTGGAAAAAACTTTGAAAGTTGTTCTGTTTTAAAACTTTTCTCAGCCAAGGATAAAACAGTTTATGTTGCCGACATCAATGGCGATGGTTACGATGATCTGTATGTAACCAACAAAACAACCAGTAACAATCAAAAGAAACCGATAGATATCTATATCAACGATGGAACAGGAAAGACATTCTCTCACTATACTGGCGCCAATGTCTATGGTTCCGATAAGCGAGTGTTCAAATTCGGCGACTTTACCGGTAACGGCAAGACAGACTTTGTTTGCTATGCCAAAGTGAAAGATGCAACGGTAGGATATGACCTATATACTGTATCCAACAATGACAACAATTTGCTGAATAGCATTACCGACGGTCTTGGCAATCACACAGAAATAGAATACAAACGGCTGACAGATACGACCGTACATACACGCGGTTCCATGACCACCTATCCGCTTATTTCTATTAGCTGTCCTTGGTCGGTTGTCAGCCGTATTAGTGCACCGGATGGTATTGGAGGGCGGCATAATGTGGATTATCACTATAAGAATCTGATATTGCATAAGCACGGACGTGGAGTACTTGGTTTTGAACAAGTAACGGAAAGCGACCTTATCTTGGGAACGAAAACAACCAAGGAATATGAGGTTCTTCGTTCGGAAATGCTACGGATTTTAAAATCTGTCAAGACATTCAGCGGGAATAAACTGTCAAGCGAAAGCTTCTATACAAACAGCCTTGCCTACCAGTTGCACAACGGAAAGAAAGAAGTGGCTTTTACTTGTTATCCCACACATGTAGTTGAACACGCTTACGAATACAATAGCGGAGCCATGACCTCAGACATAGAAACAGAAAATGCCTATGATGGCTATGGTAACGTGACGAGGATTGAAACCAGAAATGGCAATAACATCACAACAACCGTCAACACCTACTCAAACGATGAATCAAGATGGATTCTTGGACGCTTGACAAAGGCTGAGGTAACAAAAGAGGGAAACAATGGTGACAATATAACCTTGACCTCGGAATTTGAATATGATAGTACCTCTGGACTTCTTTTGAAAGAGAGTTTCGAACCAGAGAGCAGCAACGGATACCAGAAAACCTACACGTATGATAAATATGGCAATATTCTGGAAGATGTGCTTACTCCAAACGATGGCGACTACGATGAAAGGACAACACGTACCCAATATACGGCAGACGGCAGGTTTAAAATCCGTACGGAAAATAGCCTCGGCTTTGTCACGACCTCACAGATAGACAGTAGTTGGGGTACGGAAACACAGTCAACAGACATCAACGGACAGACTTCTTCATACCAATATAACAGCTTTGGGGAATTGACACAGGCAGTCTCTCCTTTGACTACGACCCATGTAACAAGGGCATGGAGCAATGGTCACGAGTATGCTCCGTCCAATGCAGTATATTATATCAAGACCGAAAAAACAGGTACTCCTGTTCAATGGGAATTCTTTGATGCTCTTGACAGAACTGTCCGAAAAGCTTCTGTAGGTCGAAACGGAAAAATCATCTATTCGGATGCCATCTATAATAACAAGGGACAAGTTATCAAAACATCCGAACCGTATTTCCGGGGTGAGACGGCTCAGTGGAATATGATGGAATATGATGTTGTTGGTCGTGTTGTTAAGGAAACAAGAGCAAATGGAGCCGCAAGCTCTTTCTCATATAATGGGCTGACAGTGTCAACAACCGACCCGCTGAATCATACTTCCTCCAAGACATACGACATGAACGGCAATCTGGTGAAGAGTACTGATGCCTTGGGAAACGATGTGACCTTTAAATATGATGTTAACGGAAAATGTACAGAGACAGCTGGTCCACGTACAACAATCAGGGTAGAGTATGACAAGTTGGGCAATAAGACAAAGTTGGAAGACCCAGATTTGGGAACCATCGAATATGAATACAATTCCTTCGGTGAGTTGGTGTCCCAGACCGATTCCAAGGGTGAGACCACATTTGAATATGACCAGGGAGGAAGACTTCTCCAAGAATGCCGTCCCGACTTTACTTATACACATACCTATGACACCGAATGGAAAGGTGCGCTTTCTTCGTCAAGTTGTTCCAACGGAACAAGCCATACCTATTCTTATGATGGCTATGGCAGGGTAACAGGTGAACAGGAAGTTATCAATGGTGAAACCTTTTCAACCTCTTATACCTACAACAATATCAACAAGGTCGATGTAATTACTTATCCTTCCGGTTTCCAGGTTAAGAACAACTATACAGCCAATGGATACCTACAATCAGTTACGTCAAACGATTCGAATCATAAGGCTTACTGGACAGCAGGGAATGTAAATGCACGTGGACAATTGGAGTCAGAAGAACTCGGTAACGGAGTAACCGTAACAAATCAGTATAATCTTATGGGGGCAATGGCGTCAACTTCTGCTCCGAATCTCTTCAATAAAACATTTACGTACGATTTGAAGAATAATCTTCTGAGTCGTACTGATGAGATACGCTCCTTGACGGAGAACTTTGAATATGATGCCCTCGACCGTCTCGTCAAAATAAGCAGTAATGCAACGCAAGAACAGATCATCAACTATGATGAAGCTGGCAATATTATCTATAAGACAGGTGTAGGAAACATTAGTTACGAGGAGGGAACTAACAGGATCAGTGAAATATCACACGGTCTTCCAGTATGGGACAATATAAAATACACCTCATTCAATAAGATAACGAGTGTGACGCGTGACCATTCCAATAAATATGATGTGATAAACACAAATCTTTATCTGCTGTATGGACCAGATAAGAGCAGAAAACTTCAGAGGATATACAAATTCCAAAGGAGAAGATTTTGTGGACGTCCTCATGGAAACTTTACAAAAGACCTTGAAACAAAATACTATGTGGGCAATTTATACGAAAAAATCGTTACCGATGCTGATATTCGGGAAATAAACTATATCTTTGCAGACGGAAAAACTGTTGCGCTCTTTGAAACCTCTGAGGAAAACGATGACCGGACGCTCTATCTGCATCATGACCACCTCGGCTCTGTGATGGCATTCAGCAATGAGAACGGACAGATTGACGAGGAACTCAGCTATGATGCATGGGGGCGGCGACGGAATCCTTCTACATGGGAACCGTTTGCGTTCTCGGACGATGACACTTCCGACTATGATCAGGGATTTACCGGACACGAACACATAGACAGGTTCGATATGGTGAACATGGACGGCAGGATGTACGACCCTGTTGTGGGCCGATTCCTTTCTCCCGATCCATACATCCAGATGCCCGACTTTACGCAGAGTCTCAACCGATATGCCTACTGTATCAACAATCCGCTGTCGCTGACAGACCCCACGGGATATAACTGGTTTGGAGATTTCTTTGCCGCAGCAGTCGGCATAGCAGTCGGCATTGAGACAGGCGGGTTAGGAGCAGGCATTTATGGTGCCATCATCGGTGGAACGCTTGGTGGTGCATCGGCCGCATTGGTAGGATCTGTATTGAACGGTGCTAATCTTTGGCAAACGACAAAGAATGTCTTCGTCGGCGCCTTCTGGGGTGCTGCCGGCGGTGCGATGAACTTCGAAATCGGCGAACTCAGGAATGTCTTTGCCAGAATTGCCGTACACTCTGTATCGGAAGGTTTTGTCGAGGGCATTCAGGGCGGGCACTTCGAGCATGGACTGCTGATGGGTCTTACATCCAGCACAGGTGGCGAGCTAATCAGCAGATATGGCAGCAACCTGCCGTATGCTGGTCAGATAGCTGCTAACGCAACCTTGGGTGGTCTCGTCTCGGAACTGGGCGGCGGAAAATTCGCCAATGGTGCCATGACTGCCGCATATACCATGATGTATAATGATTTGAAACACGATATTTATAGTTTTGTTAGGAAAAGAGTAAAAAGTCAAATAGAAAGTGATGGGGAGTTGACTTTTGAGGAAGCATATATATGGTATAAAATAGGTAATGGCGATAAGATAATAGTTGAAGCTTCTAAGATCGATTTAAGTTTTGTAAATGAATCAGAGTTAACTATAGATAAGGTCATTCCAGTTCAAACTTGGAATTCAGGGCCCAAACAGGGACTTGTTTATGGAGGTATAAGCATAAAATATGTAGGAAATGGAAGAGTGAAAATTTTAGATGACAAATATGATTTTGACATGCATAGCTGGAATACAATAAAGAATATTGCTAGAAATATTGAAACCATATTTGCGGATTTGATTCATGGAAAAGGAACGCCTTTTGTTATTAAATTTAAAGGAATAAACAGGTTAAAGTAAATGAAAAGAATTACAAAATACATGTTGTTTGTTATGACGCTTATATGTTGTGGGTGTCATGGTGATTGGGCAGAGATTGGCGATAAAGGTTACGTATATGCCAATGGGACTATTTCAAAACTGATTAGAGATGGCATTGCAGAAACTGTCATCGAAGAGGAAGTGTTAAACTATGCTGCTGATGATAACTATATTGTTGTTCATCAAGTGCCCGATGAATCTTTCATAAAGATACTTGAGGAAGGCCTTCCTCAAAGAAAAATTGACAGTCTGGAACAAAAGTTTCAAGTCATGCGTATAATACATGATTGCTATTGGATAATAGACATGAATAAGGATAGGGTATTGGGGCCAATGAACAAAAAAGATTTTGAGAAGAAGTGTCATTCACTTCAACTAACCGTTCAACTTGACCCCAAATACGAAAAGAAACCGTGGAGTGAAAGGCGCAAAAGTCAGCGATAGAAGATACTGTCATAGAAAGTTTTGTGCAATCACAGGAACAGATTTTGGAGGAGAGAAATATTAGGAGTACTTTTGCATGTAATTTTGAAATGTTGAATTTAATCTACAAATAAGAAATGAAGAAACTAATAACAGCATGTCTGCTGCTGATAAGTACGGCGGCAGTGGTGTCATGTACGGACGATGACGATACAACGGAAACAACTCCCAGTATTGTTGGAACATGGAAAAACGACCTTGAAGATAATGATATGGACTGGTACTGGAATTTTCAGCCAGACGGGACCTGGGTGGAAATCGTTGTCTATGGCACCAGTGGCAAGGCCAACGTGATGAAACGGGCATATTTCTTTGAGAACGACAAACTATACCTCAATCTTCGAGAAGCATCTTACAAGTTCTCAAATAACAAGTTGGCTGTAGAAAGAATTGACGAGGATGGTTATCCATATCCAACGGAGACATTCTCTCGAGTTTCGGATGATATGATTGCGCCGTATCTCGAACTACTTAAAAACGAGGAAAATGGTGTATTTATATCTAATTTAAATGTCAAGGATATTGAAATAAGTAGTGTATATGATGTTAATGTAAGGACATTCCGCACGGATAAAATTCCTGCAACCTATCCTATTCGAGCTGAGATTCCGCAGAAAGCAACAGGCAATGTAAAAGTACGTTTTGGGATAGACAACTACCTAGTAAAGGTATATAATGAAACGGCACACACATCTTATCTGACGGTGCCTTCAGAAAACGTGAGACTTGTAAATCCAGAGGTGACGATTGCGCAAGGAGATCGCGTTTCAGACGTCGCATCCGTCGAACTCCTTTCCGTTGATGGACTTCAAGAGGGGAGTACTTACTTGATACCTGTTACCATTGAAAGCGTAAGTGGGGGTGTTACCAGGATCAATCATCATATGAAGACAGTTTTTCTTAAGGTAATTATGTAGCCCCCCTTGATCGCTGGGGTCGGTTCTGGTGATCATTATCTGAAGAAAGATTTGCCCTTCGGTCAATTTTCTCACTCGACAATGCTCATGCAAGCATGGCATTGTGCTTGCTGCTCCATCGCTTTCTAATGGTATTGGTCGGTGTGGGACAGTACACCTACCGCAGAGAGGATGGTGTGTATGTGGTGCCCATCGGGTACTTGAAGGATTAGGGGAGTTAAATGTTAACTGTTAAAAATGGTACCTGGGGATATTCCTTAGGCACTTTTTCTGCGAAAACATTTTGTCACGTCTGAGAAATTGAGTAATTTTGCAGCGTGATTTGAGTAAAATGTCATATCGATTTGAGCAATGGAATATATTCGTAAACAATTCTATACGCTAAAAGAACGGTTGTTGGAACCCCGGAAATTCATGCAGGTGCTGGCCGGCCCACGTCAGGTAGGAAAGTCCACATTGGTGGATCAGGTGCTGGCACAGGTATCCATCCCTCATACCATCGAGGTGGCGGATGCGGTGGACCCGAAGGACAGCGACTGGATTCATCGCGTTTGGGAGTCGGCCCGCACCACGATGATGCTCCGTAAACAGGACGAATACTTGCTGGTGATTGACGAGGTGCAGAAGATTGAGAACTGGAGCGAGGTGGTGAAACGGGAATGGGACGCTGACTCGCGGGGTCACGTGAACCTGAAGGTGGTGCTGCTGGGGAGTAGCCGTCTGCTGTTGAAGAAAGGGCTGACGGAATCGCTGGCGGGCAGGTTTGAACTGATCAGGATGCCGCACTGGAGCCTGCCGGAGATGCGGGAGGCCTTTGGGGTAACGTTGGACGAATATATCTATTTTGGCGGTTATCCTGGGCCTGCACACATGATAAAGAACGAGCGCAGGTGGCGTAAATACATCAAGGATTCGCTGGTGGCTCCGGCCATCGAGAAGGACGTGATCATGACGTCGAACATCTACAAACCGGCTCTGATGAAGCAACTGTTTGAGTTGGGGTGCAGCTATTCGGCAGAGATTCTGTCGCTCACCAAGATGATGGGGCAGTTGCAAGATGCGGGCAATGTGACCACACTGGCCGGCTATCTGGAGATTCTGGATCAGTGCGCCCTGTTGACAGGCTTGCAGAAATATGCCAACGATGAAGCGCGCAAGAGGGGTTCCATCCCAAAGTATCAGGTGTATAACAATGCCTTGCTGACGGCCTACAAGGGTCGCGGATTCGAGGCTGACCGGACAGATACGAAGGCATGGGGCCGTTGGGTAGAGAGTGCCGTGGGTGCGCACCTGCTGAGTATGGCGGACGAACTGGACTATAAGGTGTATTATTGGCGCGAGCCGTCAAGAAATGCTGCCCAGGGCTATTTGGAGGTGGATTTCATTGTGGTGCGCGACGGTGAGGTGATGGCCATTGAGGTGAAGAGCGGCCGCAGAGGAATGAATTCCGGTTTGCCCAAATTTGTAGAGGCCTTTCATCCCAAACGCTCGTTTGTGGTAGGCACCGGTGGTGTGAGCCTGGAGGATTTCCTGAATAGTGAGGTGGAGGAGATAATTTAATACCCCTTCTTGCGTCCCGCTGGTTCTGTCTGCCTTGTCATTGGATTGCTCGGCGGATGGGTGAGTCGAGGTTGCGGGCGGGGACGGGTTCGTCGCAATTGTAGTGGCGTATCATGATGCGCTGGGAGATGTATTTGGATAGCAACGTAATCTTTGGAGTGTTCTTTTTGGCGCGTAAAGCACGTAGCTTGTCTGGATCCATGCACTCGACGAGATGACGGATAAACTGTGCCAGACTGCCATGACGGATAACTACGGGTCCCATGTCTTTTACAAAGAGTTTCTTTTCCATGATCATCTCACGAAAATAGCTGCGCAGTTTGTCCCTGATTGTCTGGCTGGGATTGACGTATTCGTTGAATCTCAGCACGACAGTTTCTATTTGGTGTTCGCTGGGGAGTCCTTCTACAGGGTGGATGTTGTATTTGCCTAATGCGTGTTGTATGGCTGTAGTGGTATTGTCATAAATGATTTGTGGCAGGTTCTCTTTTATATAGTTGATCCAGTCACGTAATAAAATGATTTCCTGACTCTGTTGTTCTATTATCTGTTTTAGTTCTGTGATAGAAGTATGTGACTGTTTGTCTTTCATAGATTTGTTTAAGGCAAAGATACGAAATAAAAGTGAGATTAGAACCTTTGGTTCTATTTTTTTTTAGGATTCCACCGTGAGGGTTCCAGTTTGGTGCGAGGCAGGATATCACCGTACCTTTGCCGACGCAATGAAGTTACAACGGCGCCAAAAGTAACCTAAGCTAAAGAGAGTAAAAAACAAGTATTAAGAAACTAAAGAAAAGAAAGGAATTTATTATGGCAGTATTGTATAAGTTGTACCAGAACAACCGTAAGAACAGCTCAACCCGTGGACAGTGGTATGCACGTGCAACCATGACCAACGACGTGACTCTTGAGAAACTGGCAAGTATCATCCAGCGTAACTGTTCGATGAAGAAGAGCGACGTGTTGGCCGTGCTCACCGAACTGGTGGAGGTGATGCAAGACGAGCTGCAGGCATCGCACCGCGTGAAGATCGACGGCTTCGGCTCGTTCAAGATCGGATTGCGCTCAAAGGGTGCAGAGAGTCCCAAGCTCTTCTCTGCTTCTAAGCACATCACCGGCTTGCGCGTGAACTTCCAGCCGGAGGTGAAGACATCCGCAGACAAGACACGCACCAAGACCTTCCTTACCGGCTGTGCCGTACAGGAGGCAGGGGAGTACAATGTACCTGAGGAGGAAGAGGAACCATAAGGAGCCTACCCCCTGCCCCCCTTCCCGAGCGAAGCTCGCCCCCCCGTAGCCTTCCCCAAAGGGAGGGGAGTAAGGGTACCCCGCACCTTTGAAAAGAGATAGTACATAAAAAAACAATTAAATCATGGGAAAGATGAATAAGAATGGATGGCAGACCTTGATCAAAGTAATCATCGCCATCGCGAGCGCTCTGCTTGGAGCTATTGGCGGCACTGCTGCCGCAGGAATGTAAAAAACACCTATCAAAAAAGGATGCACCCAACAATGGAGTGCATCTTTTTTTGTGTTAAAACGGTGCAGGAATTTCGAAGTGCAGGCGTTCACCTGTCGTAGGATGGGTGATTTCCAAGTATTCGGCATGAAGATGGAGGAAGCCCCCGCCAACCTCCCCCTTAAGGGGGAGGCTATTTTTTCCGTAGAGAGGATCGCCGAGGATGGGACAGTTGAGGCCGTCATGATGGGCACAGTGGACTCGTAGCTGGTGGGTACGGCCCGTCTTGGGGTAGAGACGGATACGCGTCTTGCCGTTTTCTACGGACAGGATTTCGTATTCCGTGATGGCTTCCTTGCCGTTTTCGTAATCAACCTTCTGTCGTGGACGGTCGTAGATGTCAGGCATCATGGGAAGGGAGATGGTTGCTTTTTGGGGTTGACCCTTTAGGATACCATCGAGAATGGCGATGTATCGTTTGACAATCGTGTGTTCTGTGAATTGCTGCTGCAGGACATAATGTGCCGCTTTCTTCTTGGCCAATACCATGATACCACTCGTCGCCATATCAAGCCGATGAACCATCATAGGCTGTTCGGCCTCTGGACGATGATGATGGAAATAGGAATAGACGGAATAGGGTGCGCCGATGCCTGGCACCGACAGCATGCCTGCGGGTTTGTTGATGACGATGATGTCGTCGTCTTCATAGATGACCTGCGGTATCAGGTTGGGGTCGGTAGGTTCATGATAAGTGAAGAAATCGGGATGGTCGTCGAGCATCCATTGCAGGATGGGTTTACATTTCCCCCTGCAGGCAGGATAGAAACAAAGATTGTGGCGCACCTCGTTCTTGGGTGAGCAGCCCCACCAGAACATCGCCATGCTGACAGGTCGCAGGTTGTGGGCATAGGCATATTGCAGCAGCTTGGGTTCACAGCACTCGCCGGCGCCGGCGGGTGGTCGTTTGAGGGCTGTCTGTGCGAAAATATCAATGAGGTCGCGGCACTCACCACGACTGTTGAGCATGCGGAACTGTCGGAAGAGCCATTCTTGTAGGGCATCTGAACGTTGTCGCCGTTCAGTTTTCAATTCATGGATGCGCAGGTTGCTTTCGTGAAGCAGGTTCTGCAGACGCGTTGTCTCTTCCGCATAATGGACTTTGGTACGGTGCAGCTCGGCTTTCAGGAACTGGCTCTCACGGGTCATCTCTTCCTGTTCGGCATGCGAGAGGTGAACTTCCTTTCTACGCTGGTGACGTAGTAGCTTGGCAGCCATCATCACATTGCGTTTCAGTTCGACGG
>CADCPZ010000069.1 GCA_902803475.1 uncultured Prevotellaceae bacterium | reverse complement strand
GCTTTGTCCGATACTTTCCAGTCCTTCGGGCAACCGCACATAGCGCAGTCCTTTACAGTAGCAGAAGGTTTCGTAGCCGATGCTCTTCACAGCATCGGGAATATAGATGGTCTGCAACGAGTCGCATGCGTAGAAGGCATAGTCGCTGATGCTGGTGATGGTGGCAGGCAACTCAATGTTGCGCAGATGGTCACAGTCTTTGAACATACCGTTGGGGATGGTCGTCATACCTGTCTTGGGCAGCGTCACCTTTCGCAGACAGGTGTTGCTCTCGAAGTGGTTACTGCCGTTGATGGTCAGTCCCTCCATGTTCTCGGCGAAGGTGATGGTATAGATGCTGTCGCACCAGCTGAAGGCATTTTGGTCCATCTGCTTCAGCGTGGAGGGTAGGGTCAGTTCCTTCAGACGGTCGCAGTGGGTGAAAGCATTCCTACCGATGGTCTCCAGTCCCTTGTTGAGGGTGAGGGAGGGCATAAGCGTATGGTAAAAAGCATATTGCTCTATGACCTTCACCGTGGCAGGCAGGGTGACAGCCTTCAACGCATTTGCCTCATGGAAGGCATAGCCACCGATGGTCTCTACGTTTGGAGGCAGGGTGACGTCAGCGAGGTTCTTACATTGGTAGCAAGAAGCGTAGGGTATGGTAGTGAGGTTCTTAGGAAATACCACCGTTTGCAGGTTGCTGCACCCGGAAAGTACGTATGTGCCCATGGTGGTCAGCATTTCGGGGAAGATGGCACTCGTCATCTGGTTACAGTTGGAAAAGGCGTTATTGCCGATGCTTTCCAGTCCGTTGTTCAACTGTAAGGAGGTAAGGCTGGTGTTTCGGAAAGCTTCACTGCCAATGCTCTTCAGCGCAGTAGGGAAGGTGGCGGCAGTCAGATTCTCGCAATAGGCGAAAGCATTTTCTCCGATTGTTTCTAAGGTAGCTGGCAACTGTACTGAAGCAAGAGCCTTACACTGATAGAAAGCATAGGGATAGATGTTCGTCACTTGGGTGGATGAGAGATTGACGTTCTCCATTGTCGTGTTGCCGTAGAACATGCTTCGGCTCAGCATGCTGAGGTGGGCAGGCAACTTGATACTCTTCAAACTCTTCATGCCGCTAAATTGCGACTCTCCTGGCAATGTGACATCGCCATCGCCCAAGAAAGTGACTTTTCCCACCGCCTCGCAATGAGAGAAGGCATAGGTACCGAGCGAGGTGAGCGTGATGGGCAGTGTGATGTCGCTGCTCAGCTTCGTGCAATTATAGAAAGCATAGTTGCCGATGCTTGTCACCGCTGACGGGATGTTGACAGATGTCAGACTGCTGCATTCCTTAAAAGCCGACGGACCTATGGTAGTCACTGCTTCTGGCAGCGTGATGGATGTCAGACTGCTACATTGTTCGAAAGCCTGCTCACCGATTGTGGTCAGTGCGTCTGGCAGCGTAATGGAGGTCAGGCTGCTACAGTTATAGCAGACTCGGAGTCCGAGGGTCTTCAGCGTAGAGGGAAATGTCAGTTCCTGAAGCGCCTTGCATCCCCAGAACACGCTTTGCCCAAGTTCCGTCACACCCTCGGGTACCCGAAATGCTTTTAGTACTCTGCAGTCGTCGAAGGCATTACGTCCGATGCTTGTCATCGTCGCAGGTTTCATATCGACGGTCTCCAACAGATAGCACGACTGGAAGGCATAGTTGCCGATGGTCGTCACACCCGCGGGAATGTTGATGGCAGTCAACCCTTTGCAGTTGCCAAAGGCATAGTCGCCGATACTCGTCACCGTGGAGGGTATCACGACACCGTCCAAAACATCGTCATCATAAAATGCAGCGTATTCAATGTTCGTCAGCCCCTCTTGTAGGGTCACCGAGGAGAGATGGTCGCAATAGGCGAAGACATAGCGTTGTAAATTCGTCACACCACTGGGAATAGCCACAGTGGTGAGTGCAGTTTTATAGAAAGCATACTCGCCCATCGCTGTCAGCGAAGAGGGTAGCGTGACCGATGTCAGTGACTGACAATTGTAGAAGGCACTCTTTCCCATCTCCGTAATGGTCGAGGGCAGGTTGATGCTTGTCATCTTATTACAATTGTAGAACGCTGCCTCGTCTATCTTCGTCATTTGCGAACCAGCGGCAACGGTCACCGTCTCCAGGTTAGTACATTCGGAGAAGTTAGATGAACTGAATGCTTTGAGCGAGGCTGGGATGTTCAACGAGGTCAGTTTGCTGCAATAACGGAACGAGTAGAACCCCATCTCTTCCAGCGTCTCAGGGAATGTTACCGAGGTGATGAACGACCTGCCGTCGAAAGCATTGTCGCCAATCTTTGTCACCGTATAGTCCTGCGTGCCGTCGTTGACGGTCTGTGGAATGGTGATGTTGGGCGTCCATTTGTACAGACACGAACTGACGGTAGCAGTACCATCAGTATTTAGCGTGTAGCGCAAGGAATCGACATCAATGGTCTCTCCGTGTGCAGCGAGTACCATGAGTGTCATTAGAATAAGTAGCGTAAATGTTTTTTTCATCATTGTATGATTTTGGTTTTGGTTATCAGGATTGTTGTTGTTAGTTTGCCGCAAATATAAGAAAAAATGTTCTTACGTGATGTCAGAAAAAATTACTTTCTGACGAACGATGCCCAGGTAGTGATGAAACAGCTTTTTCACGTGATGAATGAAAAAACTTTTATGACATCTATTGGACTTTTTGGGATGTTTCAAAATGTTTTGTACTTTTGCAGCCATGAGGCGATATAGATTTCTATTATCCATCCTTCTATGGATGCCTTGCATCGGGTTTGCACAACAGGATTTGTTGCAGAGCAACCTCAGTTACAGACGTTATACGACCAATGACGGGTTGCCCCACATGCAGTCAGAGACTATCTTTCAGGATAGTCGGGGGTATATTTATATTGGCACTTTGTCTGGGTTTGTGCGTTACGACGGCAGTACTTTTACATCCTTTTTGAAAGGAAAGAAGTGGAATATAGTCGGTTTTATCGAGTCGCCTGCATCCGATATTTCTTTTTGGAAGCAGTTTCTGCATGGCGAATATCCTGTCGTCCATGCATTGAGTTTTCGGAGTCAGTGGCAACTTTATGGCAACGATCTGGAGGTGCATCAGATTGATACTGCCCGATATTGGCTTCTGAATAATTTCAACACCTCTGATTTGCCACCAGGATATGTGCTGTTGGAAAATAACAACGAACAGCAACGCCGGCTCTGCAAGATGAAGAATCAGGATTTTCAGATTGTGATGAAGAGTGCTGTGTTCGACAAGATGGATCCTAATCGTAAACTTTATATCGACTCTACAACAATCTATGTACCTACAAGCGAAGGGTTGTATGATATAGGCAAGGGTGAAGCAAATGGAGGAATCGTTGCTCGGTTGTTGACATCGAAGAACGATATCTATACATTGCATCGTATGGGGCAACAGTTATTTGCTTTGGCAGGCGATGGTATCTATTTAGTGAAGAATCGGAAATTAGAGCTGTTACAGCCTTTCCGTTTCGAAGCTCCAGACTATGGTCTCTTCGTTCGGCATAATCAGCAAGGCCAGCTTCTCATTGCCGATTCCCATTCCATCTATCTCTATGATGGAATGACAGTGCGATCTATAGCCACAGGATTCAACCTCATTAAAACCCTTTTCATCGACCGATGGAACCAACTGTGGGTGGCGACCTATCAGGGAGTCTATCAGTTTTTCAATATGAATTTCGTCAATCATCGTCTGTCTGACCCCAATGATATAGTACAGGCATTGGCAATTGGACCAGATGGTAGGGTGGTATGCGGAACATTAAACGGAACTGTATTTTCCATGAACACTGACGGCACAGATATCCGCCAGCACAGTACCATTGATGGTAACTATTATGCACCCAGCGCCGTACGCATCGGCAACGATATCTATATGCCTGGAAATGGTGATGTGGCCCGTTTCGACGGAAAAGAACTGGAATGGTTGCATCTGCCGCACGATTCATATCGCTTTGTGGCAGCCATAGGCAAAAAGCTCGTTGTGGGTTCCTCGCACCAGTTATTATGCTATGATCCTGCCACCCAGAAGAGTGATACGATTACTACTCAGATTATGCATCCTTGGGCTGTTGCTGACGACCTGCATGGGCACCTCTATGTTGGTGCTACCTCAGGACTGTTCTGCATCACACAAGGAAAGGTAAAAAGCGTATCCTATGGCGGAAGTTCGGAAGGAGTCTCTTCCCAAAAACTCGTCATTACCACGATGGATAGTGATTCAAAAGGAAATGTCTTCTTCGCTTCAGCCGACTCGCTGTTCCTAATACGCAATGGAAAGGTGGAAGACCTTACCTGTCAGATGCCCCAGTTGGATTCACATGAGATACGCGCCCTCCATATTTCGCCCCGCGGTTATTTGGTTATAGCTGTTCTTGACGGATTGTTTGTAGCACGTGTCAACGATTGTTGTGAAATCAGCAATGTCCGATTCTTTAACGGTACCAATGGATTCACCACCTTAGGCCCTTTGAAGGGCACGATGGCTGAAGCTCCCGACGGTTCAATCTGGCTGGCTGGTGTTGAAGAGATGACCTCCTTTGATCCAGCACGACTATTGGTTCGTCAAGACGAAACAACCATTGTCAGAGCACCGCTGATGTGGTGGCAACATTGGTGGGTCTGGCTGTTGCCGGTAGCATTGCTCGCAATTTTTATCTGGCGTCTATCGCGATACTATGAGAAACGTCATAACAAACGTGTGATGAGACGCCTGCAACGTGAAAAGAAGCAAAAGGAGTTGCAGATGAATGCAATCCGACTGAAGAATATTCCGCATTTCCATGCGAATGTGCTGGCGGGAATCGAGTATTTTATCATGAATAACTCCTCGGAAGATGCCATGCGCTACCTAAAATTGTATTCTAATTTCACCAACCAGATACTGGCCGACATTGAAAGGCCAGCCCGTACGGTAGATGAGGAAATTGAAAATGTAAAAGTGTATCTCGAACTGGAAAAACTGCGCTATGGTGACCGGCTCACCTATACCATTTTTGTTGACGATTATGTGAATACTGAAACCCTTCTACCCACCATGCTTCTGCATACTTATAGCCAGAATGCCATCAAGCATGGTATCGGAAACAAACCAGCAGGAGGACATATTGATATCAGTGTCAGACAGGCTGTTGTTCATGACATAGAGATGCTGGTGGTCAAAGTACAAGACAATGGGGTAGGGCGCGCAGAAGCCATGCGACTGAATAAGAATTCTACTAAGCTGGGATTGAAAATCCTGCTGGAACAGATACAACTCTACAATCAGGTCAACCAGAACCATATTCAGCAGCAGGTCACCGACCTCTATGATGAACAGGGCAGACCCAATGGCACCTGTTTCGAAATGCTGATACCAGTAGATTATAAATTCTAATGATAAACCAATGGTCTCTGACCGAAGGGAAGAATGTGCAAATGAAAAATAGTGAATCACTAAAAGCCATTGTCGTTGAAGACGAGCGCTATCCTCGCTTATCCTTGTTGCAAAAGTTGGAGGAGTTCCGGTCGCAAATAGAGGTCATCGATGCCTGTGACAGCTATGATGCCGCCCTGAAAAGTATCCTGTTACACCGTCCCGATCTGTTGTTTATGGATATACAATTACAAGGTCGCGACTCTATTCAGTTGCTCAACGAACTCCAAACATCTATGCATACGCTGCCGCGCGTCATTTTTACAACCGCCTATGCCGACCGACGCTATCTGATGAGTGCTATTAAATTCTCTGCCGTTGATTACCTTCTCAAACCCGTTGACAAAAACGAGTTGGCTCTGGCGATTGCCAAAGCCGTCAATGGGTTGCCGGCACAGAAAGATCATCAGATAGACAAGCTGTCTTTTAGAACCGTCAACGGGAAAATCTTCGTTAATCAAAACGATATCGCCTATTTCCTTGCCGACGGAAACTATTCACAAATCATTATGTTTCAAGACAGCGATGTGCTGATGGAAAGTCTCAGGATGCTCGAACAACGGCTTGATCCCAATGTCTTTCTGCGGATAGATCGTAAAACGATTATCAATCTCAAGCGCATCTATAAAATCAATTCCAGGCGGCGGCAATGCACTTTCAAGGCAAAGGATGGCACTGAACTGATCCTCGATATATCGAAAAACGGTACCGAAACCCTATTGAATCACATCTAAACATTTTTATAATCCACGCTTTTTAAGCAAAAAAGGAGGGGATATTGGGGGATTATTTGTATTTTTGCATGAGAATTTTGAAATCTGAACACATCTGATGTATCAACCCCGATAAAAATGAATGTACGATTCCAAGAATTGACCATCGGATACCGGACGGGACGCAACGTGAAGGTGATTGCGGAACGGCTGACGGGTGAGCTGACGGGAGGTGAGCTGACTTGTCTGGTGGGACGAAACGGAACGGGAAAATCAACGTTCCTTCGTACGATTGCCGGATTGCAGGCGCCGTTAGGGGGACGGGTAGAAGTAACCCCACCCCGACCCTCCCAAGGGGAGGGGGTAGGAGAGAATAGCGTTTCTATCCATTC
>CADCPZ010000068.1 GCA_902803475.1 uncultured Prevotellaceae bacterium | reverse complement strand
GTGCAATGGTGTATCATCGGCGAAGGATTATATAACTCCAAGAATTCGAAAGGTGCCCGTGCCTACGCTACCCAGTGGGGTGGCGAGCATAGCACCATGCACCACACGCTGATTACGAACAGTCATTCCCGTTCGCCGCGTTTCAATGGTGTGCGCTATCAGGAGCGTCCGCAGGAACACGACCTGCATGTGGAGTCGGAGTTTGCCAATAATGTGGTATTCAACTGGAGCCAGTATAATTCTATCTATGGTGGAGAGCAGGCGTCAGCAGAGGCTGATGCATTCAACCGCGTCTATATGATTAACAATTACTATCGTCCTGGTCCTTCCACCAAGTTGAATACCTCCAGCAAACGATATTTTGTTTCCGGATCAGGTAACAACGAGTCGGAGTTGGGCGAGTGGTATCTCTCAGGCAATCAGTTTGAGACATCCAGCAAGTGGAGTCCCTCTTCTACAGTCTGGAGCGATGAAAATTTGGAAAAAGTCAATGCGGTCAACTACTTTGGATTCGTTGACAACAACTCATCACGCGCCATGAACTTCTGGAGCGTGTCGCCTTCGCAGTCAGTTTATGACAACAACCTGCTAAAGAGCAAACCTGATCAGTTGAGCGGACTGACCTACGAGTGGCCATACGAGGCTTATGAGAATGTGACCACACAGGCTGGTGCATCGTTGCCTCGTTATGATGAAGTTGACCGGCGTCTGCTTGATGAGGCCGCAGGCATCATCGATCCGCAGTTTGCCGGTGAATCGCTGCCCAACGAAAAGGGTATCATTGATTCTCCTGACGACATCCAGTTGAACGAACACGACACCTATACTGTCGATGGTATTACTTACACCAACTACCCATACTTGGGTATGCGTAGTGGAGACAAATATGCTGTTGACAGCGATGCTGACGGACTGCCCGACAGCTACGAAACAGAAATCGGACTGAATCCCGTCGATGCTACTGATGCTGCCATCGTCACTTCTAATGGTTATACCAATCTGGAAAACTACCTAAATGGTATTGCCGATGGCATCATCAACAAGAGTCTCTATGAAACATCCGCTGAGTATGTGGAGCCAGGATTGGCTGTCCGTCCAGCTACGGTAATCGTTACCTTCTTGCTGGATGGCGAGGCTGAGGGTGTTGCTCCGGAAAGTATCACGATGAACTATGGCACAGAACTGACCATTCCTGCTAACAAGAGCGTCTTCAAGGAAGGCATGACGCTTACCGGATGGACCGATGGATCTACACATTATTTTATAGGGAAAAGCTACCCGATGACGCACGATGTGCTGTTGCAGCCAGTTTTCAAAACCAACAAGCATAATCTGGCCGACCGTACCGAAGCATTGACGGTTGTATGGAGCTTCAAGGCAAGTTGTGGTGCTCCCGATTTGACGGGCGATGCCCAAGGTATCTATGTCGTACAGCAAGACATCGATGGCGAACAGATTGATGTACGAATGAAATACAATCACGCTATGGTGACACTTCCTGGCGAGAGTGACTCCCACGCAACGGTCTATTATACCGATGACACCGTGCAGCAATCTGACGAGATGACGTTTGCCTTGACAAAACCCGAACAATTGTATCGCATCAATCTCGACATGCCTTACACGCTGGTGGTCGATGGTGATGTGTCTTTCCATACACCGACAACGATTTCAGGTAAGGAATACGAGCTGGTTCTGACGCCTGATTCGACAACGGTGAACCAAATCGGAAACTGGATCAACCGCAACTATTACGAAGGAACGAGCAAGGGGGACAAGGACAGCCGTAATGCGCTGAATCCGTCATACGAGGAAGACAACTACGACGCCTTGCAAGTTGTCAACGGCGTAGTCGTCAGCAGCCATCTCACACTGACCGTTTATGTAAAGGGAACAGGTCAGCTGAAAGCATACGTGTCGGGTGCCAACTCTGTGGGCGATTTTGTGCAGGCTATTGCCGTACCAACCGATGGGACAGAGCGCCTGATGGCAGTCAATCCGAAGATGCTGCAGAAGAACGGAACCACGCCTGATGCCCTTTGTGGCAGTTTGTTGCTGGCTCTCGATCCGTCGAAGGAATACCGCGTGACGCTCAATTCCGTCGGTGGTAACGACATGATTGTTACCGCTTTGAAACTCTATACCACAGGTGGTGTACAACCAGCTGACCGCTATTCGTTGAATGCTATCGCCAAACCCATTGTTGGTGGCGAGGTGATTATCCAGCCGAAGATGAACAATTATGCGGAAGGTTCGCAGATACAACTTGTCGCCACACCAGAAGACGGCTGGTATTTTGACCACTGGGAGAATGCCAAGGGTGAACAGGTGTCAGAGGAAACATCCTTCACCTATGTGGTGGGTGGCGCGGAGTCGTTTACAGCTTATTTCGGCAACAAGCAAGATCGTCCTGTGGCTATCTACGATGCAGAGGTGACGACTGTCGATGAACTGCTTGCTGCGCTCAAGCGTGCAACGCAAGTGGCAACAGCAGAATGGCCGTTCCGCATCTTCCTGCATAAGGGCACATACGACCTTGGTACAAAGGTGATGACAGAGGTTCCGGCATACACGATGCTTATAGGCGAGGATATGGACAACACCATCATCGAGAACTGTCCTGATCCTGCGACGCTGACAGAGACCAACCGTTCTGAGACGACAGCAACACTGTATCTCTCGGGTAGTGATATCTATATGCAAGACGTTACCATCAAACAAGGCATCGACTATGGCAAGGGTGCTATCACAGGACAGGCTCAGGCGGTACGTGCTCGTGGCGATCGTCAAGCATTCAAGCGTGTGAAGATGCTGGGCTGTCAGGATACCTATTACATTAACAAGAGCACCATTCGTAACTATCTGGAAGACTGCTATATTGCTGGTGATGTGGACTTCATCTACGGTGATGGAACGGCGTTCCTAAACCGTTGCACCATCTATTTCAACCACACGCAGGATGGCGGATACATCGTGGCGCCCAACACACCGGCTTCCAACCAGTGGGGTATCGTCATCAGTGAATGTACCATCGATGGTCCTACAACGGGCAACAGGAAGTTCTACTTGGGCAGACCATGGGATGAGTCTCCTGCAGCCACATATATCAATAACACCTTTAAGCGTCTGCCTATTGCAGAAGGATGGGCGGCAATGACACCTCGTAAGGTGCTGCGCTTCCATGAATATGGCTCTTTGAATGGAAGAGGCGACCTGATAGATCTCTCTACCCGTAACACTAACGCCTGCTATCCGGCAAAAGGTTCCGATGACTGTGTCATTACTGCTGACCAGGCAGCAGTCTACACCATTGAGAACGTAATGGGTGGTAGCGATGGCTGGTCACCAACAATGCTGACAGCACAACTTATTGAACCTGTGGTCAATGCGAATGCTGGTACGCTGTCGTGGAATAAGGTTGATGGGGCTTACTGCTATGCCGTTTGCAAGAACGGAGAGGTCATCGCCTTTACCCAAGAACAAAGCTACGTGCTGATGGACGTTGTTGAGACCGACGACCTGACCATTCGTGTGGCTAATGCGATGGGTGGTCTGGGGGTAGCTTCCGAGCCAGTACATACGACTACAGGCATACAAGGCATCATCGAACTGAACGATCCAGCTCAAGAGGGTGCGCTTTACGACCTGCAGGGACGTCGTGTGAAGATTCCAATCAAGGGTTCTGTGTACATCTTCAATGGTAAGAAGTATATCGCGAAATAAACAAATTCTGCATATTGCGGTACCGTCGATTATTACGAATATCACGGTGCCGCTTTTGGGACTGGTGGATGTGGCTATTGTCGGACATATCGGTGATGCTGCGTATATCAGCGCCATCGCTATTGGCTCTATGCTCTTCAATGTCGTCTATTGGTTGTTCGGATTCCTGCGTATGGGAACGAGCGGTATGACGGCACAGGCCTACGGACAGCGCAACTTTGCGGAGATGCGGCGCCTGCTTCGTCAGTCACTTTTTGTTGCAATGGGCGTTGCCCTTGTCTTGATGGTTTTGCAGTATCCGCTTTGTGAGGTAGGATTATGGCTGATGAATACGCCAGCTGATAGTCAGCCGTTGGTCAAGAACTATTTCTATATCTGTATCTGGGGAGCACCAGCCGTATTGGGGCTGTATGGACTGTCGGGCTGGTATATCGGTATGCAGAACACGCGTATTCCAATGATGGTTTCCATCCTGCAGAATGTGGTGAATATCCTGATGAGTCTGCTGCTGGTCTTTGGCTTAAAGATGAAGATTGAGGGTGTGGCTTTGGGTACACTCATAGCTCAGTGGATGGGCTTTCTGATTGCTGTTGTGTTTTGGATGAGGTACTATCGGAAGCACTTTGCTGATAGGTCTCATGGGCTTAATAGGTCCCATGTGGATAAGCCCATTCTGCCCATTAACCCCATTAACCCCAAGACCTCTCTTCGTCGTTTCCTTTCCGTCAATCGTGACATCTTCCTGCGCACCATTGCTCTGGTGGCTGTGAACTTCTTCTTTATCTCGGCAGGAGCCAAGCAGGGTAGTCAGATACTGGCTGTCAACACGCTGTTGATGACGCTCTTCACTCTGTATTCCTATTTCCTCGACGGATTCGCCTATGCTGGTGAGGCTGTGGGTGGACGCTATTGGGGCAGCTTGCAGCTGCAACCTTTCCGTGAGGTTACCCGTGCTCTGTTCCTGTGGGGCGGGGGAGTGATGCTTGTCTTCACGATCGTCTATGCCTTTGGAGGATCACAATTCCTGCACCTGCTCACCAGTGATGAGGCTGTGATACGAGCATCTGAAGACTATTTCCCCTGGGCATTGGTCATTCCTGTTTGTGGACTGGCGGCCTTCATCTTCGACGGACTGTTTATAGGAATGACCGCCACACGCGGCATGCTCATCTCTTGTGCGACGGCAGCGTTGGTTTTCTTTGCCACCTATTATATATTATACCCCCTTTGGCACAACCACGCCCTGTGGTTCGCTTTCGTACTGTTCCTTTTTATGCGGGGGCTTGTGCAGTTCATTATTTTCTGCAGAACGATACAGTCATAGCAGTCCTTTTACTTTCCAAAAGGATACCTTTCACTCATCAAAAGGGCACCTTTCGTTCATCAAAAGCATACCTTTCACTCATCAAGAGCATAGCTTTTGCAGAACAAAGCAAAAATACCTCCCCAACCTCCCCAAAATAGTTCGGAATGCCGATATATAGGGCGTTCTGCGCTGGGGGGATATCGCTTTCAAACCTCCCCAAAGATTCCCCCAATTAATGAAGTGCCCCCCCAAAAGTTGGACGGATTAATATTTAGTTTTCGTTATCGTTACTTTGGGGGAGTTCTTTTCTGATTTTGGGGAGGTTTCTGGGGAGGTCTCAAATAGTTACCTCCCCAATCGTAATCCCTTTGTACATCGGCGTCCTAAGCTATTTTGGGGAGGTTGGGGAGGTTTTTTTATCATCATCGTATTTCGGCAGAAATTTTGCTATATCAGAAATATTCCGTACCTTTGAACTTTTTCAAAGCTCTAAGGTAGGCTGCATCTCAACAATAAAAATAATCCGTTTTATTTTGTATTGTCTTCGATTTGTACTACCTTTGCCAAATCATATCATATAATCTAACAACATTGAACGAAGACAAAGATTTCCTGCGGCAAGATAACAACTACCGTACGTTGAAGGCATTTCAGAAGGCGGAATGCATCTACGACGTGACATTCTACTTTGCCAACACGTTTCTGAAAGTAGGTGACCGCACCATTGACCAAATGGTACAGGCTGCACGTTCAGGCAAGCAGAACCTGGCGGAGGGAAACATCGACGGCATCACCTCGCGCGAAATGGAGTTGAAACTTACCAACGTGAACAGGGCATCGCTGCATGAACTGTTGCTTGACTATGAGGATTATCTGCGAGTAAGGGGACTGGAACAATGGGCGTATAACGACCCTCGATGCGTGCAGACCCGTGCGTTCTGCAAGACTCATCTTGACTCTGCCGTATATCGCGAGAAAATCAAGGAGCGTTCTGACGAGACCATCGCTAATATCGCCATCACACTCATCCATCAATGCGACGTGCTTATCCGTGGACTCATTGAGTGGAAGAAGCGCGACTTCCTTGAAAAGGGTGGCATCAAGGAGGAAATGTATAAGGCTCGTAAGGACTGGCAGAAGAAGAATGGTGCTTACGGGAAGATTCCCTACGAAGGGCATGGGTATCATGGGAGTAATAGGTCTGGGCAATATGGGTTTAATGGGGTTAATGAGCAGAAGCCCAACCAGTCCACTCAGCCCATAAAGCCCAACAAATAACAGCTTTACGCTTGTCTGGAACCTGCTCTCAGGCACATGATCTTTTCCTGTAAACCTGATAGATTTCTATCATTTTTGTGCTATTTTGTTAAAAAAAAGCACAAAAGAAAGCTAAAAACAAGCTATTCTTTGCGATATTAAATTTAATTTACTATCTTTGTATCGTCTTTGGACCTCTCTGCGGATTTTCGAATTCAAAGGGTGACAGCCAGAGACCAAGAGGCGTTAATTTGTCTTTGTCCTTTATCTTGAAGTCTGGAAAACTTTTAATTGCAGGGACGGGTCAACACTAACGCCCATCTTGTGT
>CADCPZ010000067.1 GCA_902803475.1 uncultured Prevotellaceae bacterium | reverse complement strand
TTGTTTCGTGAAATACTCGTATATTTGCAAAATATTTCAAAATAAAAAAAGCTATAACAAGATGAAAGAGTTTTTTAAGTATGTATTGGCCACGATGACGGGTATCATCCTGTTCACAGTTGTCATGGGCATTTTCATGGTCATCAGTCTGGTGGGAATGATTGCTTCTGCAGAGCAGAAGACGGAAGTGAAGAGCAACTCCGTATTGGTGATGGATCTCTCTGGACAAATGAATGAACGGTCGAATAGTAATGTAATGACAGAATTCATGGGCGAAGCGTCTGTGATGGGACTCGACCAGATGCTCACAGCCATCGACAAAGCGAAGAAGAACGAAGAAATCAAAGGAATCTATATTGAGGCTGGCGCGTTTGCTCCTGACTCCTATGCTTCTATGCAAGCGCTGCGAGCAGCATTGGCTGACTTCCGTGCAAGCGGCAAATGGATTGTTGCTTATGCCGATACCTACACCCAAGCAACCTACTATCTGTCGTCGGTTGCCAACAAAGTTTTCCTGAACCCGCAGGGTATCATCGACTGGCACGGTATTGCTGCCCAGCCTATTTTCGTAAAAGACCTGCTCAGCAAGTTTGGCGTAAAGATGCAGATTGCCAAAGTAGGCTCCTATAAGAGTGCTACCGAGATGTTTACAGGCGACAAGATGAGCGATGAAGACCGCGAACAGACGCAGGCATATATCAACGGTATCTGGGAGGATGTCACCAAGGAGGTTGCTGCCAGCCGAAAACTCACCGTTGACCAACTGAATGCTTATGCAGACAGCCTTATTACGTTTGCAGATCCGAACCAGTATGTCAGCATGAAACTGGTTGACAAGTTGCTTTATACCGACCAGATCAAGACGGAGGTGAAGAAACTTCTGGAGATTGACGAGGACGACGACATCAATCAGATGAGTATTGCAGAGGTGGCTGCCCTACCCGATGAGAAATCTGAGGGCGAAGAGATTGCCGTGTATTACGCTTATGGCGAGATTGTTGACGGTGCTGCCAGCAATCCAGTGGAACAGGGACAAGAGATTGATGCACAGAAGGTATGCAAGGACCTCGAAGAGCTGATGAACGACGATGACGTGAAGGCTGTGGTCTTCCGTATCAACTCTCCTGGTGGTAGCGCCTACGCTTCAGAACAGATCTGGCACCAGGTGATGGAACTGAAAAAGAAAAAACCTGTCGTTGTATCAATGGGTGGTTTGGCTGCCTCTGGCGGCTATTACATCAGCGCACCAGCCAACTGGATTGTGGCTGAGCCTACTACGCTCACGGGTAGCATCGGTATCTTCGGTATGTTCCCAGATGCCAGCGAACTGCTGACACAGAAGTTAGGAGTGAAGTTCGATGAGGTGAAAACCAATGCCAATAGTGGCTTCGGCACCTTGGCCCGTCCATTCAACGATGAGGAGATGCACATTTTGGAAAAATATATCGACCGCGGCTATAAGCTGTTCCGTCAGCGCGTGGCTGAAGGCCGTAAGATGACTACCGACCAGGTAGAAGCTATTGCACAAGGACACGTATGGATTGGCAAGGATGCTTTGAAAATCAAGCTCGTTGACCAGTTGGGCGACCTGAATGTGGCTGTTGCCAAAGCAGCGCAGTTGGCAAAACTCGACGACTACTACACAGAGTCGTATCCTGCAACGGAAGATTGGCTGACCACACTACTCAAAGGCGCTACCAGCGGCAACTATCTGGGTGACCAGATGAAGGTCATGCTGGGTGAATACTACGAACCCTTCACCCTTCTCATGAACATGAACCGCCAAAACGCTATCCAAGCCCGCGTTCCTTATTATATGAATATCAGGTAATTTACAATTTGACTATTTACAATGTACAATTTATTTTAGAATTGAATCATTGACGGATTTATGGATAAAGTAGAGCTACAAGAACGATTAACCATGTTTGCCATCAGAGTCATTAAGATGGTTGATTCCATGCCTTCTACGGTATCTGGACAAGCCATTGCACGGCAAATCATCCGTTCTGGCACTTCGCCATCTGCCAATTATAGGGCTGCATGCGTTGCTAAATCCGACAAAGATTTCTTGAATAAATTGAAAATGGTTGAAGAAGAACTTGATGAAACAAGCCATTGGCTGGACATTATCATACGAAGTGAAATTCTACCTCCAACACGCATCCACTCTCTTTACCAGGAATGCTGCGAGCTGCTAAGCATCATTGTAAAGTCCATCCTAACGGTTAAGAACCGAATGAAAATGGAAGAAATAGAAAAATTAAAAAAATAAATTGAAAATTGTAAATCTGTAAATCGTAAATATGGAAGGTGATTTCATCAAAATACGGAAATGGCTGACACCACTCAGTATGCTGTACGGAATGGTGGTAGGCATCAGGAACCAACTGTTTGAATTGGGGTTCCTCAAATCCCGTAGCTTTGATATTCCCGTCATCTCCGTCGGCAACATTACCGTAGGAGGTTCTGGGAAGACACCCCATATCGAATACTTGGTACGTTTGTTGAAAGACAAGGTGAAAGTGGCAGTGCTGAGCCGAGGATACAAACGTAAGAGCAAAGGTTATGTTCTCGCTGATGCCGACACCTCCATGAGCGATATTGGTGATGAACCGTATCAGATGAAGAAAAAATTTCCTGATATCTATATCGCCGTAGATAAGAACCGGTGTGAGGGTATAGACAACCTCACACAACAAGATGCGACGAAAGATACGGATGTCGTCCTCCTCGATGATGCCTTCCAACATCGTTATGTCAAACCAGGCGTCAACATCCTATTAGTGGACTACCACCGTCTGATTATCAGCGACAAGCTACTGCCGGCAGGACGGTTGCGTGAGCCGAAGGAGGGAAAGGCTCGCGCCGATATCGTCATCATTACCAAGTGTCCGAAAGACCTAAAAGCCATCAACTACCGCATGCTGACAAGGTCGATGAACCTTTTCCCCTATCAGTCGCTGTTCTTTACGACATTGGAATACGGGGAATTGTTTATGCTCTTCGGAAACGAAAAGAAAGCAATTGATAAAATCTCCGACCAGCATGTGCTTCTGTTGACGGGTATCGCTTCTCCACAACAGATGATTCTCGACTTGGAGCCGCTATGTCTTGAAACCATTCCGCTCGCCTACTCCGACCACCATGATTTCAAGGCGAAAGACATTGCACGCATCAACCAGATGTTTGAGGCAATGCCTGCTCCGAAGATGATTATCACCACCGAGAAGGATGCCGCACGTTTGGAAACCGCTGAGGGACTGAATGACGAAGTACGAAATCATCTATACGTGCTCCCTGTTAAAATAAAATTCATGCAGGAACAAGAAGAATTGTTTAACCATAAAATTTTAAGCTATGTACAAAAAAATTCAAGAAACAGCATCTTGGTTAAAAACAAAGATGAACACAAATCCGAAGACAGCCATCATTCTGGGAACGGGTCTCGGACAATTAGCTTCAGAAATTACTGATAAGCTCGAAATTCCCTACTCCGACATTCCCAACTTCCCTGTTTCAACGGTAGAGGGACACAGCGGAAAAATGATCTTTGGTAAACTTGGCGGAAAAGATATCCTCGCCATGCAGGGACGTTTCCATTACTATGAGGGCTACAGTATGAAAGAGGTAACATTCCCCGTACGTGTGATGTACGAACTGGGCATCGACACACTCTTTGTCAGCAACGCCGGCGGCGGTACAAACCCACAGTTCAAAGTGGGCGACATTATGATTATCACCGACCACATCAACTTCTTCCCAGAACATCCTCTTCGCGGTAAGAACTTCCCCACTGGTCCTCGCTTCCCTGATATGCATGAGGCTTACGATGCCAAACTGGTAGCACTTGCCGACGAGATTGCCAAGGAAAACGGCATCAAGGTGCAGCATGGAACCTATCTGGGCACACAAGGTCCTACCTTCGAGACACCAGCAGAATACCGTATGTTTGCCAAACTGGGTGCAGACTCCGTAGGTATGAGTACCGTTCCTGAGGTTATCGTTGCACACCACTGTGGCATCAAGACCTTCGGCGTCAGCGTCATCACCGACCTCGGTGGCTTCGACGTTCCCGTTGAGGTGAGCCACGAAGAGGTACAGGAGGCTGCTAACAAGGCTCAACCGCTCATGACAATTATCATGCGTGAAATGATTAGAAGATGCTAATTGTCTGTAGAAACTATAGTCCGACAAAACAAAAGAATGGAAATATCAAAAATCGGCGAGTTCGGTTTGATTGACCGACTCACCAAAGACATTCAGATAAAAAACGAATCCACAAAGTACGGCGTAGGCGATGACTGCGCCGTACTCCACTATCCTGACAAGGAAGTACTCATGACGACCGACATGCTGATGGAGGGTGTACACTTCGACCTCACCTACATCGACATGGAGCATCTCGGCTACAAAGCCGCAATGGTCAACATCAGCGATATTTTCGCTATGAACGGAACACCCCGACAGATGATTGTCAGCATCGCCTTGAGCAAACGCTTCATCGTAGAAGACCTTGATGCCTTCTACCAAGGACTGCAACGGGCCTGTGACAAATGGGGCATCGACATCGTGGGCGGCGACACCACCACATCGCTTACGGGACTCGCCATCAGCATCACCTGCATCGGTGAAGCCGACAAAGACGCAATCGTCTATCGCAACGGTGCCAAAGAAACCGACCTCATCTGTGTCAGCGGCGATCTCGGCGCATCTTACATGGGACTCAAGATACTGGAACGCGAGAAAGCTGTCTATTATCAAATGCTGGAAGAAGAACGAAAGAAAAAAGCTCAGCATCCCGCCTCCTCTTCTATGGGAACGGGCCAAGAGGGAGTGCCCTTCTTTCAACCCGATTTCTCCGGTAAAGAATACCTGCTTGAGCGTCAACTGAAACCAGAGGCACGAGGCGATATTATCCAACAGCTACACGAGGCGGGTATCCGTCCGACAGCGATGATGGACATCAGCGACGGTCTCTCCAGTGAACTGATACATATCTGCAAGCAAAGTCATTGCGGCTGTCGTGTCTATGAGAAAAACATCCCTATCGACTACCAGACGGCTGTTACCTGTGAGGAGTTCAACATGAACCTTACTACCGCAGCGATGAATGGCGGCGAAGACTATGAGCTATTGTTTACGGCCCCCATCGGCGACCATGAAAAGCTGGAAGGAATGGATGGAATCCGCATCATCGGCTACATCACAAAGCCTGAATTGGGATGCTTCCTCCTCGCCCGCGATGGTTCCGAATTTGAGATACAAGCTCAAGGCTGGAATCCGCTGAAGTAATTTTCAACAAAGTCAAAACCGAAAGTTTTTGCAAAAAAAGGTTAAAGGAGAAAAGAAATCATGCATTAAGCATTGTGCATTACGCATTATTTTGTACCTTTGCACCCGCAAACAAAAACATTGATGGTGCCATAGCTCAGTTGGTAGAGCAACGGACTGAAAATCCGTGTGTCCCCGGTTCGATTCCTGGTGGTACCACTCCTCCTTT
>CADCPZ010000066.1 GCA_902803475.1 uncultured Prevotellaceae bacterium | reverse complement strand
TGCTGTGCCGTAGGTGCTGCCTGGTGCATCGTTGGCAATCATGAAGGTGATATGGTATTTCTTTGCCTGTTCCTCCCAAGTATGGCCATACATACCTGCAGGATTCAGGAAGTTTTTCTGGTCACTGCTCTTGTAGTAGCTGATCTCACCACCGCAGACACCCGTTTGCCAGCGAGTACCCTTGCCGATAGCGTTCCAGCATTCCTCGTTGTATCCGTCGTTGGTGCCGATTTCGTGGTCCTTGTGCATGAACGAATCGTCGAAGAGTCCGAAGGAAAGCGCCATCAGTTCGTGGTCGTCCACAAACGGTGTGTATTCATCGTCGGCGGCATCGATGGATATCGCCCAGGGGATATCTGACATGACATCTTTCAGATGCATAAAAAACTCTTTTTGGTAGTTCTTCGATGGGAAGTTGACACCAAACTGCAACGTGGAACCATAGATATGGTACTCTGACCAGTGGCCGAATCCTACTTCCACAAATGCCAGACGTTTGTCATTTTTGTAGCGCTTAGCAAAGTCTGTATAGAACACTTTGGTGAAACGCATCAGTTCTTCATTGCTCCAGTCGGCATAGTATGTAGGTCCGTCACCACCGGGATTCTTTGTGTAGGTTTCATGATAGTCGCTGCGATCCTTGATGTACTGTGGTACGGCTGTTGCTCCTTTTACAGCTCCAGGGATATCGTTACCGCTCGGATATTCATAGCGGAATCGTGCTATAAGCTGATGTCCGCGACTGGCTACATCGGCAAGTTTATTGTCAAACCACGTCCAGTCATAAATGATGCTGCCGTCAGTGTTGCAGCCAGTTACCACCATGCAGGGCAGGCAATAGGAGAACTCCAATGTTATGGACTTGCCGTAAGTGGCTTTGCGGTCTTCTGCTTCTTCTGGCCACAACACCAGTCCAGTCATAGGTTGAGGGTGTGTGATAGAACGGTTCAGTTCTACTGTTGTCCAGTCTTGTGCTTGGAGAAAACTTGGGGCCAATGCAAGTAATGCAGTCAGTATGTGGTATTTTAGAATCATACGTTTGTGATTTTTTTAGTTAATATAGTTTATTGTTATTACTGTGCAAAGGTATGAATAAAACAACAAACTATCAAAAAATTGTTTTTTTATTTTGTTTTTTGCTCCATTATTCGTATATTTGCAGAGGATTCTATATAATGGTCTGTAGCATACTACATAAAAACAGAGATAAACACCTAATTCTGTTGAAGAGAATTTTCTTTAAATATAATGTCTAAGAAATATACATTGGAGTTATGAATAAGAACGAAAAATTTGTGATTACCATCAATCGTGAGCTGGGAAGTGGCGGTCGCACCGTAGGTCAAAAGCTGGCTGAAAAATTAGGTGTGCAGTTTTACGACAAGGCAGTCATTAAGGGCCTGCAGGAAAAATATCATCTTACGGTCGAGGAAATAGAAAAATTGAAGGGTCGCAGACATGACTGGTGGGCTGAATTTAAATACCAGTTGCTAAATCCTTCAGCCAAATCCACCAATTTATATCTTCCCAGAACAGACCATGAGGCCCAACAGCCAGATACCGATGCAGTGTTTAAGGCTGAAACAGAAATTCTTAATGGTATTATTGCCGATGAGTCGTGTGTTGTAGCGGGGCGCTCTGGCTTTTATATTTTCCGCAATCATCCTAATTGTTTGAGCATTCTTATACAGGCCTCTATTCCTTTCCGCATAGAGCGTTTGATGCGCAAGCAGCATTTGACAGAGGAAGAAGCGCGCGATACGATCGACAAAATTGATAATATGCGTGAAAACTACGTTAAAAAATATACAGGTACCTCGCGTTATGATACCCGTAACTACAATCTTGTTATCACAGCCGACCATAAGAGTGAAGATGAGATAGTGGACTTAATCTTGAAATATATAGGATAAACGAATCGAAAAAAACGAAAGTAGATTATCATGAAGAAACTGAGTCTGTGGATTGCTGCGGTTTTAATTGTTTGTGCTATCGTTGTACAAAAAACAGTGGCACATACCGATAGTCCGGAAGTGCAGAACGATACCATCGTATTCATGCCACAGTGGACGGCACAGGCACAGTTTGCCGGCTACTATGTGGCCGAGGAGAAAGGCTTCTATCGTGATGCTGGCGTGAAAGTGAAAATTATACACCCGTCGGCTACCCGTTCCTCTTTGGACCAGCTGAGTAAGAATGAGTGCCAGGCTACAACGATGTTACTTTGTCAGGCATTAGAGATGGTAGATTGTGGAATGCCGTTGGTAAACATTCTGCAGACTTCGATGAATAATGCAATGGTTATCGTGTCGGCACGCGACAAGAACCCTCTCACGCAAAAAGGCGAACGAGTAGGTATCTGGAGCGTAGGTTTTGGTCAGTTGGCGATGTGCATGAGCATTAAGGATAGTCTGAACTATGAATGGGTGCGCTTTGCTCAGAATGTCAATTTGTTTGTAGCCGGTGCCCTTGATGCTACGCTGGCGATGAGTTATAATGAGTACTATCAGTTGATGCAGGCTGGCATCAATCTAAAAGAAAAGAATGTGTACCGTTTCAGTGATCACGGCTATAATATCCAGGACGATGGTATTTATGTCACCCGTGAATATTATGACAACCACCGCAATCAGGCCAAACGGTTTGCACAAGCCAGTAGAAAAGGGTGGGAATGGGCTGCCGAACATCCCGATGAGGCGCTTGATATCGTGATGAAATATGTGGATCGCGAACATATTCCCACCAACCGTGTTATGCAGCGGCTGATGCTCGATGAGGTGTTACGCCTCCAAGTTGACCGTGAAACGAAACGACGCGAGTTTCGCTTACGTCCTGATATGGTGAAGCAAGCTAGTCACCTGATGAAGGAGTATAAGATGTTGAACCGCGAGGTGAGTTATGAGGAATTAATCGAAAAATGACAAAGAAGCTATGAAAATGTTTTTCAATTATTTCCGTCGTAAGCTCTCCGTCAGACTCAGTCTGTTGGTGGTCATTTTTGCTGCGCTCATTTTTGTTACTGCCATGAGCTTCTTTTTCTACTCGGCCCGTGATGCTGTAGCTCAAGAGGCTATCAGTCGTGCTTCACAGACGCTCGATAATACATCTTTGCGCGTGGAAGGTATTTTGAACCGCGTTGAGGGTGTGGCAAATATGGCAGAATGGCTTGTCCTGCGACATCCTGATGTGGCCGACTCTATGTTCGTCTATAGTCGCAGTATGATTCTGAACAACCCAGATTTCTACAATTGTTCTATTGCCTTTGAGCCTAACTATTTCAAAGAGTACGGACGCTACTTCTCGGCTTATTCCAAGCATGACGGTGACCGCATTCGTACGATGCAGGGCGGTAATGACAATTATCAGTACTTCTATATGGACTGGTATTTGTTGCCTAAACTGCTTGACCAACCGTGTTGGACGGAACCTTATATGGATTATGACGTACCCTCTAATACCAGTGAGATGGTTTCCAGCTATTGTAAAGCTTTAAAAGACCCTAATGGCAAAGTGTTCGCTGTTGTCAATATCAGTCTTTCTCTGAAATGGCTTTCGAATACAATATCGGCTGTGAAACCTTACCCCAACTCTTATAGTATTATGATTGGAAGGGGAGGTACTTATTTCGTTCATCCTGATTCAACAAAGATTAGCCGAGAAACCATCTTTACCCAAACGCTTGAGCACCCCGATACAGCAATTACAGCATTGGGACATGCAATGCAGAATGGTGAAGAGGGTATGAAACGTATGGAAATTAACGGCGAGGATTGTTACGTGTTCTATAAACCGCTTGGCAAGACGGGCTGCAGCATGGCCATTGTCTGTCCAGAGAGTGATATCTTCGGAGGTTTCAACAGACTTCGTCATACAGTTACTGGCATCGTCTGCATTGGCCTTCTGCTCATGTTGTTTTTCTTCATCCGTATTATTACACGCGAGTTGATTCCTTTGCGTCGTTTGGCAGAAGAGGCTGAGACGATTGCCTCCGGACATTTTGACACAGTACTACCCGACTTTAAACGTATTGACGAGATTGGTCAGCTGAGTCATACGTTTGATAATATGCAGCAGTCACTCGTCAAATACATTGACGAACTAAAAAGTACTACATCTCAGAAAGTTTCTTTTGAACGTGAACTCAAAATTGCCAGTGGCATTCAGATGGGTATGCTGCCCAAGGACTTCCCGACTTCCCGTGAACGCGATGATGTGCAACTCTATGCTTCGCTGACACCAGCCAGGGAGGTAGGTGGCGATTTGTTCGACTTCTATTTCCGTGATGAGAAGCTCTTCTTCTGTATTGGCGATGTGTCAGGCAAGGGTGTACCAGCCTCACTCTTTATGGCTGTCACCAGATCCGTCTTCCGTACCATTTCAGCCCGTGAATCGATGCCCGATCGCATTATGGCCGGTTTGAATGCGATGATTATCGATATGAACGAATCCAATATGTTTGTCACCCTCTTTGTTGGTGTGCTTGACCTTCCAACCGGACGTCTGCGCTATTGTAATGCCGGACATGATGCTCCGTTGCTTGTTGGTGCAGGTATGGGACCACTTCCCTGTGACTCAAATATTCCAGTCGGTGTCAGACCATCGTGGAAATTTACGTTACAAGAGACGCGTATCTTTACCGGCACAACAATCTTCCTCTTTACAGACGGATTGACAGAGGCTGAGAATGCAAATCATGAACAGTTCCAGCTTGAACGTATCAGTGAGGTGGCAGAACAGTCACTCGAAAGACAAGAGCAGAATCCGAAACAGCTGATAGATCAGATGACCACTGCTGTTCACCAATTTGTTGGTGATGCCGAACAGAGCGATGATTTGACGATGATGGCCATACAGTACATTAAGTTGCAGTCTGATGTCAGGATTCGCAGAAGTATCGTGTTGCCAAACAATGTGCAAGCAACACCACGTCTGGCTGCATTTGTAGAGGAGATGTGTGAAGCTGTGGGCTTTGGTCCCTCTGATACCACGATGATCAATCTTGCCGTTGAAGAAGCTGTTGTCAACGTCATGAAATATGCCTATCCGCCTGATACCAAAGGAGATGTGACGATTGAAGCTGTTTCGAACGATGTCCGTTTGAAATTCACCATTATAGACAGTGGTGCCCCCTTCGATCCTACAGTTCAGTCACAAGTTGACACAACGCTTTCGGCTATGGAACGGCCTATCGGTGGATTGGGTATCCATCTGGTTCGACAGATCATGGATTCTATTAATTACGAACGTATGGACAATCTCAATGTATTGACGCTGAGAAAAAAATTACAATAATAATAAGATAAAGTTGATAAAATGGAAGTAAAAATTCAAGAACAAGATGGCAACATGGTAGCCATTCTGAGTGGACGTCTCGATACAGCGGCCGTCCCTAACACTGAAAAGGCAATGGGGCCTCTTTACGAATGCGAGAAACAGGATATTATCATCGATTGTACAGACCTGACCTATATTTCATCGGGTGGGCTTCGTATCTTCCTGAGTATTCTGAAAGTCGCTGAGAAAAAAGGTGAACATGTTTATATCAAGGGTGTAACCGACAATGTACGTGCCATCTTTGCGATGACTGGTTTCATCAATATCTTCGAGTTTAAATAAAACAAGCTGTATATGAACCAAATCGTGAAACTCGATCCACACGGTGAGGCGTTGATGGAACAATACCGAAAGCTCCTGCCCACGCTTGAAAAGTTATCAACGGATGTCTATGAAATGCTGACTCATGCACTGAACGAACAGGGCATCTATGTGACGGCGATAGAGCGCAGGGTGAAGAGTGAGAAGTCTTTAGCTGGAAAGCTGGAGTTAAAAGGGGCAAAGTATAAGACTGTTGACGACATCACGGATCTTGTAGGATTGCGTGTTATCACCTTCTATACCGATGAGGTTGATAAGGTTGCTGCTATCGTGAAACGACTTTTTGACGTCGATTGGCAGGAGAGCGTTGACAAGCGCAAGCTGCATCAGTTGGATGCCTTCGGATACAACTCTCTGCATTATATTTGTCGTCTGAAGGTAGGTGGACCGCGCTTTGAGATTCAAATGCGTACGGCTTTGCAGCACGCATGGTCCACCATTGAGCACGATATTGGTTACAAGGGAGCTGTTAAGTTGCCGCCAGAATTCCGTCGCCAGTTCAGTCGTTTATCGGGAATGTTGGAACTGGCCGACGATGAGTTCGCTCGTCTGCGTATTACCATGACCGAATATCGCCGGCAGATGGAGTCATTGGTGAAGTCAGGACAACTAAGCGACGTGCTCCTTTCTGCCGAAACCTTCCGCAGTTATCTTGAATTACATCCTTTCGACCGTTTGAACAAACGCATTGCTGCCGTTAATCAGGCAGAGATATATCCTGTATCTATAATGTCATATCTTCCAGTACTTGAATCCTTCGGTCTGGAGACTCTCGGCAATTTGCAGACTTTCATCGATGAGAATAGTGATGATGCCTACCAGTTGGCACTCTCACAGTTGGCCATTACCGACCTCGATATTCTTTCATCGAGTGCTGCCCTACAGGACCTCTGTCTGGTCTATGTGCTGAAACATGATGGCGGTCGTGAAGGCTTAAAAGCCGTTTATGACACCATCAATGGTAAGAATGATGCCAATGGTATGCTGGCCGATATGATGTTGGAACAGGCTGCAACGCTGTCGTTTATGCAACGGAAGTTAGAAGGAGAGAAATGATTTTATGAAGAAAGAAAAGACTATTGACACCCATATTATTGATGGTGCCATTCGCTTAGCCACAAAAGCTCATGATGGTGTAGTCCGTAAAGGGGGCAGCATACCCTATATCGTTCACCCGATGGAGGCTATGGTTATCGTCAGCACCATTACCGACGACCAGGAAGTGATGGCTGCAGCCGTGCTTCATGATGTGGTGGAAGACTCTGATATCACCATTGAGGATATCCGCCGCGACCTTGGTCCTCGTGTGGCTGATTTGGTTTATGCCGAAACCGATAGCGAGGTTCCTGGTTTGAGTCATATTGAAAGTTGGCAACATCGTAAACAGACGACGATCGACAGACTGGCTGCTGCCAGTCGTGATGTGCAGATTGTAGCACTTGGTGACAAATTGTCGAATATTCGTGCGATGTTACGCGACTATCATCGGCTTGGAGATAGTTTGTGGCAGCGTTTCAACGAGAAAAATGTTACTCGTCATGCATGGTACTATCATCAGTTGGTGAAGAGCCTTGCTTCGTTGAGCGATACCGATGCCTATCAGGAGTTTGCCAACCTTGTGGAACAAGTTTTTCCCACAAATGAAATAAAGTAAACAATATACTAAAAATACACTTGCCACAACGACAAGTGTATTTTTTCTGTGTGTGATATGTATATTCTACAGAATACCCATTTTGCCCACGAAGAATAGAAGGACATAGCCCAGTACGAGGGTGATGGCACCTACGGTGACACCAATCTTCAACATATCGTTCTGGTTAACTAAACCTGTGGAGTAGGCGATGGCGTTTGGTGGGGTAGAGATGGGCAAGCACATTGCCGACGATGCGGCAAGGGCAATACCGATCAGGACGGTAGGGGTTCCTCCTATTGCTGCCAAACGGTCTCCCATACCTGTACATACAACAGCAAGAATCGGTACAAGCAATGCTGCTGTCGCCGTATTGGAAATGAAGTTTGACAATGCATAGCAGATGAGTCCGGATATCAGCAAAATAGCAACAGGACTCCATGAACCAAATGGAATACTCTCAATAGCAGCATCTGCCAAACCAGTACCATTCATACCGAGTCCCAATGCGAAGCCGCCGGCAACCATCCAGATCACAGACCAGTCAATCGCCTGCAGGTCTTTGGCGGTAATCACACCTGTCAGGGCGAAGATACCCATAGGTATGAGGGCAACAGTATTGGAATCGACACCCGTAATATCCTTTGGAATACACCACAGCAAAATGGTGATGATAAAAGTACAGCATACTACCCACATACGCCATCCATGATGTATCTTACCTGTAATTTCCAATTCGATGGTTTTCTGTGTAAATGGGAAGAATTTCAGGATGATACGCCATGAGATAAGCAAAATGATTATTGCTAACGGGAACATGAACATCATCCATTCACCAAATCCTAATCCAAGGTTCAATCCTGATTCATCGTTCAGCATTTTTAAGGCAATAGCGTTTGGCGGTGTGCCGATAGGTGTACCGATTCCTCCGATGTTGGCTGCTACAGGGATAGACAGCGTGAGGGCTATACGGCCTTTACCGTTGGCAGGCAGAGCTGCAAAGACAGGTGTTAGGAAGGTTAACATCATCGCTGCTGTAGCAGTGTTGCTGACGAACATAGAGAACAGTCCTGTGATAAGCAGGAAACCTAACAGTACGTTTTCACTCTTTTTGCCAAACGGACGAATCAGATTTCTTGCCAACAGCACGTCAAGTCCGGATTTCGTAGCAGCAATCGCCAGAATAAATCCGCCGAGGAAAAGCATAACAACAGGGTCTGCAAAAGCAGCCATAATTTCTTTTGACTTCAAAAATGTGCCAAACGTTTCCGACTCTTCCGCTTTGAAAAAAGACAAGGAGTTGTTTGAGATGGTCAGACACATCGAAGTGATAATCGTCAGCGAAGTAGCCCATGACGGAATCGCTTCTGTCAACCACGAAAGGGTGGCAAAGGCAAAAATCGCGATGACTCGTTGTTGGATAACCGTCAGCCCATGGATGCCGAAAAAATCTGTCGGCAGATTCCAGATGATGGCTGTGATGATAACAATAACAAGTAACTCCAGCATTTTCTTTTTGGAATACTTGTTGTTCAGTGCGCTTGAGGTTGTTTCTGTTGCCATGTATGGTTTTGATTTTTGATTTTCCTAAAACGGATGCAAAATTACGAAATAATTATGAATTATGAATTGTGAATTGTGAATTATTTGCTATCTTTGCGGAAATATTCATGTAAATGAAGTACGTGTCAACCTTTTTGATTGCTGTTTTGTCATCTCTGCTTTGCGCTTGCACCCATCAGCAAGTGAGCGAAGGAGAACAGGGTGATACGCTTCAATTCAAATATGCAGAGAATCTGATGTTGGTTGATTACCAATACTATACAGAAGTTACAATGCAAGACCCTTGGAACAAAGGGAAGATATTGCACACCTATGTATTGGTACCTTATGATAAAGAAGACCTTTCCCTTGCTCAGCATCCGTCTTTGGCAGAAGCCACTGTTATCAGGACACCCCTTCAACGGGCAGTTTCATTCAATACGGCACATGCTTACTTGATTGAAGAACTGGGTGCAATCCACCAGTTGAAAGGTGTTGCCGACTTGAAGTATATGCTGTTGCCAGAGGTGCACCAGCGAGTAAAAGACGGACGCATTTTTGACTGTGGTGATTCTATGATGCCCGATATCGAGAAACTCATCGCTTTGCAGGCAGATGGTATTTTGCTGTCTCCTTTTGAAAACAGCGGTGGCTATGGCAGATTGGAAGAGATAGGTGTGCCCATTATCGAATGTGCAGACTATATGGAAACGTCGGCATTGGGTAGGGCAGAATGGATGAAATTCTACGGCCGCCTGTTTGGGAAAGCCCATGAGGCAGACTCGCTGTTTGCTACGGTGGATTCAGCATATCAGGGGTTGAGGAAGGCTTATGGGAACAATGGGAGTCATGGGAACAATGGGAATCATGGGGTTCGTATGCTAACGGAAAAACTGACGGGAAGTACATGGTACGTCCCAGGTGGAAAAAGTTCTGTGGCTCAGTTGATTGCGGCTGCTGGTGGAAGTTATGCTTGGATGAACGATAAACATAGTGGAAGTCTTGCATTACCATTTGAAACAATATTGGAAAAAGCAGGCAACTCCGATGTGTGGATCTTCAATGATCAGAGTGAACAGCCGATGACTTATGACCGATTGCGTGCAGAATATCATGGATATGCTATGCTGAAACCTTTCAAGGAACATCGGGTGTGGTACGTGAATTCACTCAAAGTGCCATATTTCGAACAAGTATCATTTCGTCCTGACTGGCTTCTGCGCGATTATATCATTCTGTTACATCCTGAACAAGGACTGGGCGAGCCTAAATACTATCAACCCATCAAAGAGTGAAAGTAAAGTGAGATGAAGAATCGTTTGAAAATAGGAATCTTGTGTACACTCATCATCGTGCTGTTTGTGCTGAACCTGTTGACGGGTTCTGTGGATATTCCAGTTCGTGATGTGTTGTCGATATTGTTTTCTTTATCAGCAGACAACGACATTTGGCATTATATCATCATAGAGACACGACTGCCACAAATGATTACGGCTATGTTATGTGGTAGTGCGTTAGCCGTAAGTGGTTTGTTGTTGCAAACGGCTTTCCGCAATCCACTGGCTGGACCATCTATATTTGGTATTAGTAGCGGTGCTTCATTGGGGGTGGCACTTGTGATGTTGATGATGGGAGGAAGTGTGACGGCAGGCTTATTCTCTGTGAGTGGCTTTGTGGCCATACTCCTTGCTGCTTTTACGGGTGCAATGTTGGTTACCGCTGTGATCTTTTTCTTTTCAACGTTGGTGCGCAACAGTGTGATGCTACTGATTATCGGAGTTATGGTGGGTTATCTCTCTTCTTCGGCTATCACATTGTTGAATTTCTTTGCAACGGAAGAGGGTGTGCGTTCCTATATGATTTGGGGAATGGGTAGTTTCAGTTCGGTATCATTGGCACAGATTCCTGTTTTTGCTGTAGTTACAATTTTGGGATTGCTGGCTTCTGTTTTGCTCATCAAACCTTTGAACGCCCTATTGTTGGGTGAACAGTATGCAGAAAACCTTGGTGTTAACATCCGTCGGACGCGTCATCTGTTGTTAGTGGTTACGGGTTTACTGACAGCTATCACAACAGCCTATTGCGGCCCTATTGCTTTCATCGGTTTGGCGGTTCCCCATATTGCCCGTTTGGTCTTGGGTACCGAGAACCACCGTCTGCTTCTTCCATCTACCATCCTTTGTGGGGCTGTTGTTGCCTTGTTGTGTAACTTCATCTGTTTCTTGCCAGGTGAATCCGGTATCATTCCCTTAAATGCGGTCACTCCTTTGGTCGGTGCACCCGTCATCATCTACGTCATCACCCAGCGGCGATAATTATGAATTATGCATTATGAATTATGCATTGATTCTTTGAATTCTTCTTTGACGCGCCGTTCTATTTCGTCTGCAGATTTAGTGCCGCTGACGAGAGTCTTAATCCATACGCAGATAGCGAAGCATACAATAGTGATGGCAACGCTGATGAGCCACTTCAGGATTTCGCTGCTCAAAGGAACGTAATTGAAACTGGCGATGCCAGCCACAACAGGTATTGCAAATAGTAGCCAGTCGGCTCCGCTGCTCATCTTGTAACTGTCTTGTAGCTGACGCCATTCGGCATCGTTTTGTAGTAAAGTGCGGCGATTCTCGTGCCACCGTTCTTCAAATTCTTGTTCGTTCATATTCTTTCAGTTTTATACCCATATCAAGTCGCTCATGACATCATCGCTGACAAATAGTCCTTTACGGGTAAGGTGAATGTGGTTGTCATCAATGCGAAGCAGGTTTTGTTCAAGAGACAGGCGCGCATTTTCTAACAAATAGTCTTTGTATTTCTTTTCCATTGTTGTGAGGTTGATACCTTCACGGGTGCGCAGCGCTGTCGTTATGAGGTCGTTATAACGGGTGTCGTCGTTCAATAATTCATATTCGAATGGTCGTTGGCCCTGTTCGATCGCGGCTATATATTGTCTGATGTCGCAGATGTTCCAACTGCGGGATTTTTTATCGTAGCTATGGGCTGCAGCACCCAATCCGATATAGGGCGTACCGTTCCAGTAGTTGCTGTTGTGGAGCGAACGAAGGTTTGTCGGGCGTTGGGTGTTTGCGAAGTTGCTGATTTCGTAATGCTCATAGCCGGCAGCCTCCAGACGATCGATGAGTCGTTCATACATGAGCCGTTCTGTCTCCTCTTTTATTTTTGTTATTTTTGAATTCACAAACTGTTTATAAAGCGGAGTTCCTTCCTCATACATCAGATTATATGCAGAGATGTGTTCTATGTCAAGTTCCAATGTCTCGCTAAGATCGTACTCCCAGTCGTCCAGCGTTTCGTTTGGAAAGCCAAACATCAGGTCGATGCTGATATTTTGGATGCCGATAGCACGAAGTCGCTTGATAGCCGTTCGTACCTGTTCTGCCGTATGGCGGCGATGCAGGAAATGCAGACGTTCATCAGAAAATGTTTGTGCTCCCATACTGATACGATTGACGGGAAGTTGCGATAAGACAGCAACATACTCTTCGGAAAGGTCGTCAGGATTACACTCCATCGTAATTTCAATAGGGTCTTTCGGGAAGGGACCATACACCTTATTTATATTATAGAAGAGTTTTTGCAGGTTATTGGCAGACAATTGACTGGGTGTCCCACCTCCAAGATAAATTGTTGGAAGTTCTGGGTAAGAGGTAGGATGTTGTGTGATGAATTCTTGTTTCCTTAATTCCATCTCCCGACAAACGGCATCAATGTATCGGTCTTGGAGACCGAGGAGGGTAGTGGAATAGAAGCCGCAGTAGATGCAACGGCTTGCACAAAAAGGAATATGAATATACAATCCTGCCATTTGTTTTGAAGCAAAAATGATACTTGAATGATGCAAAAATACTAATAAGTTATAAAAGTTTTCCATTTTTTAGGTGATTTTTTTGGCTGTTTGC
>CADCPZ010000065.1 GCA_902803475.1 uncultured Prevotellaceae bacterium | reverse complement strand
GTCTGTACTACTGACAGCGTTGGATTGGTACGATACTGCCTGATCATCTTAGCGCTATACTGGTATTTCAGTGTTGAACCGTTTTCAACGGTAACAGAGTCGGCTTGCATCTTCTCCTTGATGGCATTCGTCGCATCGATGACTGGCAGGTTCTGTGTGAAAATAGGCTTATCGTTGTAGATATCCCCATTCTTATCGTTCACAAACGTGATGCTCTCCACCTTGTACTTCAGCGGTGGCAGCATAGCCGAGAACTCACCGGTCTTCTCGTCGGTCGTTATATAGATGTAATGGGTATCGGTATCGCTTGGCTTTGTTGCATTCAGGGCTGCACGGTAAGCCGTACTGTGAATGCTGTCGGTAGCACTCTCCACAGGCAGGTTCACCGTTCCGTAGTCGCCGTCGCCGTGATCGTCGGTGACGTAGTTGAACGAGCACTGACTCTCCCTGCCCAAACTGAGTTTGATCGTAGCCTTACCCAGTCGGTTTACACTCTTGTGGAAGCCGATGGGCGCATCCATATCAGAGAAGCCGCCGTTCACACGACCGGTGACGTTGACCAGCGTGGAATCAACGAAGTTGGCTATCTCGGCTTTCTTGAAGTCGTAGGTAGAACCGTCGAGTGGGAACGATGTAAACTTATGTCCGTTCTTGTAGCACTCGATAAGGTGCTTACCGATAGGTACCGATATTTCGTATTCACCGTTGGAGTCGCTGCGAATACCCTCTTTCGACTGTACCATATTACCGTCGATCATGAACTGCACACTATCGACAGGGATATTGGTGTTCAGGTAGGTAATCTTACCCTTCAGTGGGAACGACGATGTATCGGTGAAATCGTAGCTGTTGAGCGTGAGAGAACCACTGCCGATGAAGCCGTTGCGTGATACGGGGTTGAACTCGTGGATGCCGCGTGTAGGCAGAATGGTATAGGTAGAACCGGAACCTACAAACGGGATGCCGCGGATGATGTATTCACCTGTTGCATTGGTGATGGCATAGCGCGACAGTTGGTTGTCGAGCGGCACAATATTTGATGCGGCGATGTTGTTTCCTACGGTAGCATGACGGCCGTTAGGCAGGTCGTTGGCATAGGAGGCATCAAACACATAGTGGTCCAAACCCTCGTCCATTGGCCAGTAGAGCAATAAGCCGTCTTCACGACCGTTCAGCACGCGGTCTTGATAGTAGCTCTTCTCCTTGTCGCTAAGGTTGTGGTTCCATACGCGTACCTCGGCGAAGTTGCCTTTGAATGCTTCTTCCTCAGCAATGTCTTCAGCACCTCCTACAGAGAACACTTTCGGGTTGTTCTCTTCCATGCTTTCAGTGGCAGTGCATGAAGTAGTGAAATACTTATTCTCATTCCCGTGACCATATCCTTTTTCGCGTTCATAGAATTCCATTAGAGCATCATTGTTGACTCCGTCGATAGAATATAGACACCTATTGTCGAAGATTCTGTATTTCGGATCCAACGCTATGTCTTCCTCTTTTGTATATTCCTTTGATGACACGAGGTTGAGCAGGCTAATCTGTGCAGATTTGTCATTGACGGTAATCACAGGAACTGTCTCGGCGCTCTGTAGCGATACTAACGAATAGATGTTTGCAGGAATGGTAAGTCCTGTTTTCAGCAAGGTTCCTGTCCATGATTTCATCTTTAGAGTAATCGGCTCTGGAAGTGGTGTAGGAACATAGTATAGTGACATGTAGTAACTAGTACCTCCATAGATGTCATTAATCCATGTACCTGAATAATCATAGTATTGGAGGCCTAACTTTGTGGCAATATTAGTGCGAGCATCACTTACATCCTCCTCTGTTGTGTAGATGTGTGTGCCATAAGTATCGTTCTGGTAACCGGGAAGACCTTCTTCTTTGGCTTTTGTATCAATGATACAGCCCTCTGCTCTCCAGTATTCGGTAAAGGTTTTCTCGGAAACAGTGATGTCGGAGAAGAGTTCTAAGAGTAATTGATAGCTGTCGCCACTGCGGGCGCCAACGCGAAGACGGCCTACGCCCGGTATCTCACCGATGACGGCTCCCTCTTGCATTCCTTCATCCGGACGTACGAACATCTGCACGGTGTAGTCCTTGTCTTTGCCAAAGATCTTGGCAATCTCTGTGTCATCGGCACTCCATGCGATACCTGTCGAAGCACCATCGACGCGCTGCGAATAGCCTTTCACTATATTGCCGTCGTCGGCATTAGAGGGACGGAGTGTCAGCCGCACGTCTTCCACTGCATCGCCACTACCGAAGCTGATACGACCACTGATGACGCCACGTGCCTGACAGAAGCCGGCATCGGTCAACGTGTTCTGCAGCAGGTTGCCGTTGTAGGCCTCTATCTTGTATTCATAGTAGTAGCCCGGCTGCACGGTATTGTCCTCGTAGGTATATTGCGTATTGGTACCGCTGGTGGTATTGATGCGTATATAGTCGGCATCGCTGTTCACATAACGGCGCGAGATGACGAAGGTGGTATTGTCGGTACCTACTTGGTTTGCCTCCCACGACAGGCGCACGGTACCTTCGTGGGTACCCTTGGTGGCGCTGAATTTCTTTACGCTGGAGCCATTGAGCAGTCCTGCGGTAATAGCGTCGCTCTCGAAGTCGGTACTATTGAGCGTTAGGCGCACCTTGTACTGATAGCGCACACTGGGATTGGGAAGGTCGCCGTCGAGGAACGACAGAAGCGTGCCTGATGAGGGCTGGGCATCGCCATTGACAGTACCAAATTCTGCCCATTCGCTGTCATCGCTGGTCTTGCGCATCACCTTAAAGGTAACACTCGATGCCGTTGTCGGAATACGGGTGTATTGCCACGTGAGCTTCACCTTGTTGGTGACGGTGGTGTCTTGCTTCAGGTCGTAGATGCTGAGTTCGGGTTGGGTGTTCATCAGTCCCGACTCTACATAGCCCAGTTTCTTCAGCAAATCGTCGCTGGGGTTGTTGAGCTGCGACTCGTTGATGCCTTTTCCTATCCAGTCTTTCGGCACGTTGAGTACCATATATTTATAGTAGGTAGCGGCGCTGACGTTGTTGTCATGATAACCCAGCGCCTGGTTATTGCCGGCATCGTCAACGGTGCCGCGCTTGCTCCACGAACCATTCTTTGCCTTACCATCCATGTCGGTCTCCATACGGTAGATGTATGGTTTGCACTCCAAGTAGTAGTTGCTGCCCGACGGATAAGCATTCCACGACAGGTCGGCAGCATTGTCAAACTGTCGGAACTCTGTGGTGAGCGTGTTGGGTGCTGGCACCACAGGGAACGCATAGGTCCTATTGTAGGCATAGGCGTCTTTCCAGTAGTAGTCGCTCGCGTCTTTCAAACCCAGCAACACTACCACTTTCAAGTCTATCTTCTTAGGATTGCCCACATCGCTGGGGATTTCCATCTCGTAGGTTTTCTTGCTGCCCTTCTGACATTCGAAGGTCTCGGTCTTATCTACCACAGAGTTGTCTTGTCTGGTAAATGATGCCGTCACCGTAAACTCACCTACACGCTTGTGTACCTCGCTCAGTTTGCTGGGTACATCGTCGGGCAGAGCCGGTACAGTAAACTTAATCTTGTCGGGACCGCTACGCTCGTACTCATATTTTGGGGTGAAGCTAGAGTAGAGATCTCCTCTTAGATAGGCCGAACCCAGGGTCATGGTGTATTTGCCGCCGTCGTTGTGTTCATACTCATAGTAGAACGTCCAGGTATTTCCTGCCATCGATGCCGGATAGTAGAAGTCGATGTTGGGCGTACAATAATGGTTGTCGCTGCCCCATTTCTGAATGAGGAAGTCCTTGCCGTCAAACTCTATCTTCTGCTCTGCGCTGCCGTAGCCGTTGGTAAACCAGGCACGCGCCTCGCCAACACAGTAGCGGGCATACACCTTACCATAGGGATTTTCATTATCACCTTCATTTTTGTAGTGTATGTCCATCAGCCATACGGTTCGGTTGCCACACTTAGCATAGATACCACCCTTCTTGGCATAGGTATCACTTCTGTCCAAGTCGCAGAGGAACGGTTTGAACGTCACATGGTCCGAAGAGGAACTCATGGAGAACTTACTGGAGTTGTGCATCCAGTCACTGGCCTGTGCCAGTTGCGGCAACAGCACCATGAGGCACAGCAGCATGAAATGTCGGACGATTCCGTATTTCACCATAGATTGCTTATGATTCTTATTCATAGTCTTTTATTTTTTCGTTTTCGTTAGCTTATCAGTTTTCCTCTTCTTCAAATACATGAGGTTCGAAGGTATTCTCTCTGGCTTGGCCTAAGGAGGCATCAATCGGGGTTGAATCACCAGATGTTTTCACCAGACCTTGATTGTCGCCATACTCGTTGTTCAGCAGCGACGCGATACACACCACATAACTCTCAGGCTTTGTATATTGTTTTCTTTCTTTCATCTTACCACGTATTTTTTACCATTCTGAATATAAATACCCTTTGGCATTTGACCATTTGACGGGTTCACAATTTTACGACCACTTAAATCGTACCAAACATCTGACATCTTACCTCTTACATCAGACATCGTTTCTATGTCTGTTGTCTCATCATCGCCATAAGACAGCGGCAATTTGGCATTAGTAGCAACACCTGTAAGTTTCCCTGTTGGCATGCGCAGATAAGCACGATTGGCTCCCAGCGTTCCACCGGATGTGCGCATAAAACTGCCATTATAAAGCACCATATTGGTGTATTTACCCTCCTCTTCTGTTGCCCCGATGGTTGTTGGTACAACAACGCCTTTCAGCATATTATTTCCGTAGAGCGTTTCTACAGTCCCAGTGATTGACCCTGTGTAGCGCGGCAGATCAGCGTAAGTGCTGGTGTTTTTTATGTTGTGGATGAGAATACCCTCGCCTTCTTTCACATAGCGTACGCGCTGGATGTGGATGCATCCTTTTTCCTTATCGTAGCTATCAGCCACATAGAACAGCATATTCGAGCCTTCGTCTATGTCATGAAAGGTAGCATTGCCACAGAAAGTTATCAGCTCCCTTTCGATAGTGAAGCGGCCATAGACCTGGGCATTACCAAACTGCTGGGTGGAAACCAAAGCTGCGGGCATAGTAACGGTAACATCGTGGGTCAGCACGCTAAGCAGAACTTCATCAGCTTCAGAGGGCGATTCTTCCGATACTGGGATATCTATCCAATCGCCGCTATACCCCTCAATATAAACAGTGGTGAGGGCACCCTTGGGAACCAAACTCGCAAACAATGCGCGGATGTTCGCCACCGTCATGCTGCTACCCAGAATCTGGATATCGCTCAGCCGATTCGCGTTAGGCTCTTCTATATTCGAAACTTCTGTTGTACCAAAGAGATTTGGTTCGAACGCCGGATTACCGCCATTCTCAATAATCAGAGCTGACGCTTTAGCAGCAGAACTGAAAGCTCCTCTCTTAACCGTTGTTACCTCCTTCGGTAACGTCAGTGTTGCCGCAGCTCGCCCCGCTGCCGTCAATCCCGTAATAATAGTCTTACCCACATCATCATACTCAAAGCAATCTGCTTGTGCAAACCCATGAAGGGAACTGCCTGCAAGCAGGAGTACGAGCAATAAGAACTTTCTCATTGTAATTTTTTTCTGTGTTGTTATTCGTTTCATTTTGATAAATAAACAATACCCCAAATTATAAATTTGGGAGCAAAAGTACGAAAATACTTCGAAAAAACAACTAAAAAATAGATTTTTTTAAGTGTACCCCTATAATTCCATTCCAAGTTCCTGTCAGTCTCAATGTAACAAAACCGCCGAAACACCTCAAAACCCACCGGTTTCATCAATAAAAAACCTTCCCAACCCAAAGGACTCGGATGAACGAACCTTAACGATAACGAACTGGAGGTTGGTTGAATTCTGTTCGTCTAATTATGAAAAATCAAGTTGAATGAATATATACCCCCTAATCCCCCCCAAAATGAATTAGGACACCGATAAACAAAGGGGTTGCGAATGGGGAGGTTTCTGTTGAAACCTCCCCAGAAACCTCCCCAAAATCGGAAACAGATCTCCCCAATAGTCAACGTTTATTTTGATTATCGTTCCACCTCTTTGGGAATAGCGTAATAATAGGAGAGCTTCGCATGGGTGTAGGAATTGTATCCCTGTCGCATCAG
>CADCPZ010000064.1 GCA_902803475.1 uncultured Prevotellaceae bacterium | reverse complement strand
GGGTTTTGTGTATTTTTGCCCTTGAAAATAAACTGACAACTGAAATAAAACCTAAAATAACTTGAACAAAACCATGAATGTTTTAATCTTACAAGGCTCTCCACGAGCTAAAGGCAATACCGCTTGGATGGCGGAGGCGTTTAAGAATGCTGCTGAGGCAGCGGGTCACGAGGTGACGCTGGTGAATGTGGCAAAGAAAAAGATTGCTGGCTGCCTGGCTTGCGAATATTGTCATAACAAGGGAAATGGTGCCTGCATCCAGAAGGATGATATGCAGGAGCTTTATCCACTGATGAACGAGGCGGAGGTGCTGATACGGGCGGCTCCTATCTATTACTTCACACTCTGCGCACAGATTCAGGCGCCTATACAACGTATGTACTGCGTGAACGCTCCTAAAAAGGTGAAGAAGATGGGCTTGCTGATGTCTTCTTATTCGCCTGGGGTGTATGACGGCGCAACGGCTGAGTTCCGTGATATCTGCAACTACTGGAAGGTGGAGAACATGGGGGCTGTGACGGCCAAGATTGATGAACAGAAAACGGATGCGACGATGCAGAAGGTGCTGGAACTGGCGGGACGTATATAATATAAAGGTGACTGATGATGAAAACTAACGTTAGACTTTATACGTTCAACTACAATGAGGTGATGACGTACCTCTGGGCAATGGTGTTCGTTATTTGCAACTTGGCGCTGCCACAACTGTTTCACCTGATCCCACAGGGGGGCGTCATCTTCTCGCCGCTGTCGCTGGTCATCTTGATCGGCGCTTATAAGTTCGGCTGGAAAACGGGGCTGTTGGCAGCGTTGCTGTCGCCGCTGGTGAACCACCTGACAACGGGTATGCCGACGATGGAGGTGCTGCCGGTGATGACGCTGAAGCTGGCTGTTTTGGCTTTGGTGGCGGGGTTGACGGCGCAGCACTTCAAGAGGGTGTCGCCGCTGTTGCTCATCGGCGTGATTCTCGTGACGAAGGTGATGGGCGGCTTGGGTGAGCTGCTGCTGACGGGTGGCATCGAGGCGACGATGGCGGACTTTGTCATCGGATGGCCGGGACTGTTGATGCAGTTGTTTGGTTCGTGGTTTTTCCTCACCAAATTCTGATGTTTTCGAACACAAATCGCACAAATCGGACGAATAAAAGAAAAACAGAAAAAAACAAGCCCCCCTCCAACTCCCCCCTGAAGGGAGGGAGAGTGAAAGCCCCCTCCTGCTCCCCCTGAAGGGGGGAGAGAAAAAAGGGGCAAGGGGCGAGGAGCAAGGGGCGAGGAGTAATATCCCCAGACGACCAAACGACCAATCTCCCAAACGACCAATCTCCCAAACGACTAAGAGCAAGGAGCGGTTGCAAATACTAAATTTTAGGTATTGCAACCGTTTTAGATTGTCCGTACCTTTGCCGCCGAAAAAGGAAAAGAAACCGTATGCGGCAAAGATATTGTTTTGTAACCATTTTGTTTGTTGTTTTCCCCTTTTCTCTTCTGGCACAACACGTCACGCTGACGGGCAAGGTGCTGGAGGAGAAGAGCGGGAAGCCTGTGGAATACGCATCGGTCTTGCTGCAAGCTCAGGATCTGTGGGCTATCACCAATGAGAACGGGGCTTTTGCCATCAAGCAGGTGCCTGCGGGCGACTATACATTGGTGGTGCAGTGTATGGGCTATGCTCGTCGCACGCTGAACGTTCACCTCACAGCGACAACACCTGCGCTGCAGATACGACTGCAACAGGAGAGTCTGCAACTGGAAGAGGTGGAGGTGGTGGCACAACGGCGCGAGGATGCTGCTACGACGACTTATACCATCGACCGCACAACGCTTGACAACCAGCAGCTCATCAACTTAGAGGAGATAACAACGCTGCTGCCTGGCGGAAAGACGGAAAACAGTACGCTGGTGAGCGACAACCGTCTGATGCTGCGCAGTGAGGGTTCGGAGAAGGGCAACGCCTCGTTCGGCACGGCGATAGAGGTGGACGGGGCACGCATCGACAACAATGCTGCGATGGGTGAGTCGTTGGCTGCCAGCACGCGCAACATCAGTTCGTCGAATATCGAGAGTGTGGAGATTGTGACGGGCATCCCTTCGGTGGAATACGGTGATCTGAGCAACGGTGTAGTAAAGGTACACACGCGCAAGGGAAAGTCGCCGTTTATCGTGGAGGGGAAAATCAATCAGCACACGTATCTGCTGTCGCTGAACAAAGGACTGGAGCTGGGCAGGAACGGCGGTTTGCTGAACGTGTCGTTCGAACGTGCCCGCTCGTTCTCGGATATCGCCTCACCCTATACGGCCTATACCCGCAATGTGCTGTCGCTGAACTATATGAAGATGTTTGCCGAGCACACGACTCCCCTGACGCTGAACATCGGTGTGACGGGGAATGTGGGCGGCTACCATTCGGAGAACGACCCCGACGAACTGTTTGATGCTTATTCGAAGGCCCGCGACAATGAGATTCGCGGTACGTTCTCGATAGACTGGCTGCTGAACAAATCATGGATTACGAACCTGGTGTTCAAGGGCAGTCTCACATTTCAGGACAAACGCACGGAGGACTATACCAAAACGGGCAGTGCTTCGTCGCAACCTTATATCCATACACAGGAGGAGGGCTATTTCGTGGCCACAGACTACGAGGCAGACCCGCAAGCCAACATCATCTTAGGTCCCACAGGATACTGGTATCTGAAATCGTTCAACGACCAGAAGCCTGTCAACGCATCGCTGAAACTCAACGCCAGCTGGACGCGCCGCTTCGGACGGGTGCTGAGCAGGCTGCTGGTGGGTGCTGAATACAAAGGCAGCGGCAATGAGGGTCGCGGCACCTATTACGACGATATGCGCTATGCTCCTACCTGGCGCCCCTACCGCTATGACGAACTGCCGTGGATGCACAACTTAGCGCTGTTTGGCGAAGAGAAGGTGACGATTACTACCAGCACGAAGGGTGCCTACCTGCAGCTGATGGCTGGTGTGCGCGACGACCTGACGATGATTAGCGGCTCTGACTACGGACGGGTGTCGAGTGTGGCTCCACGCTTTCAGGCGAAATATATGTTTTGGGAAAAGCGCTCGGCATTGGTCAGCGACCTGAGCATTCATGCCGGATGGGGAAAGTCGGTGAAGCTGCCGTCGTTCCAGATCCTGTACCCCTCGCCCTCGTATTCCGACATCTTGTCGTTTACACCAGGAAGCACAGCTGACAACAGGGCTTATTATGCTTATTACACCTTCCCTTTGCAGGCTATTTACAACAGTGACCTGAAGTGGCAATATACCAACCAGACGGACTTGGGTATCGATGCGAAGATTGCGGGCACGAAGATATCGCTGTCGGCTTTCTACCATCGCACCCTCCATCCCTATATGTCGGTATATGAATATACACCGTTCGCATACAAGCAGACGGGACAGCGTGCCATCGAGACCAGTGGTGTGGCACCTGGCGACCGTGCATACAGCATAGACCCGCAGACAGGTGTGGTGACGCTCACCGACCGCTCAGGCAGTCATCTGCCGCAGCAACTGGCTTATTCGGAATACCGCACCTACAACGCCACGAGGAAGTATGTGAACGGCAGTCCGGTGAAACGCTACGGACTGGAGTGGGTGGTGGATTTTACACCGATCAAGGTGCTGAAGACCAACATCCGTATCGATGGCAACTTCTATGCCTACAAGGGTACAGACGAAACGCTGTTTGCCGGCGGGATAACTGGTACGGGGTCGGCAACGACGACGAGCTATCCGCTGGTAGCCTACTATCGCGGTTCGTCATCGACATCAGCAGGATCGGTGTCGTCGGGATCGGTTGCCAACGGCAGTGAGTCGCGACAGGTGAACCTGAACGCTACCATCACCACCCATATCCCGAAGGTCAGACTGATTGTATCGCTGCGGTTGGAGACATCGCTATACAACTACAAGCGGTCGCTGAGCCAGCTGAGCAACGGCACGCGCGGCATCGTCATCGACAGTCCGGCAGACTATTTCGGTACGCCCTATGACGGCACCTCGACCAATCACTATGTGGCTGTCTATCCGGAATACTACAGCACCTGGGACCAGCCGAACCAGTTGATTCCTTTCGCTGAGCAGTTTGAATGGGCACGCGACAACGACCGCAGCTTGTACAACGAACTGGCGAAGCTGGTGCTGAAAAGCAACTATGCCTATACGCTCAACCCCGACTATCTGTCGAAATATTTCTCTGCCAATATCACGGTGACAAAGGAAATCGGCGACCATATCTCGGTGTCGTTCTATGCGAATAACTTCTTCAATAATATGAGTAAGGTGAAGTCGTCGCAGACGGGACAGGAGTCGTCGCTGTTTGCCAGCCGCTATATTCCGAAATTCTATTATGGGTTGACGTTGAGGGTGAAGATGTAAGCCCCCCTCTGACTCCCCCAAGGGGGAGGAAAGGAGAGAAGGAGTAAGGAGAGGAGGAGTAAGGAGTAAAGAATGAGAATGAGAATGAAGATATATTGCTGGGTGCTGATGGGTGTACTGATGGGTATGCTGACAGCATGCAGCTACGAGGAAGAGTTGGAGCTGATGGATGTGGCCATCAAACTGGAATATCCTGCCAACACCATCGAGCCGTATGAGGGTGCAGCGGTGGAAATCAGAAATGCGGTGGCATCGTTGTTTATCACGGAGACCAACAGCGACGGAGTGGCGCATATCACCATTCCTTCCGGCATCTACGAAATCACCTCCAGCGGTGTACACATCGAAGGTGACTACCGCTATATCTACAACGGGGTGAAGAGTCAGGTGGTGGTGTCGCCCGATAGTACGAACGTAATCCCGCTGAAACTGACAGTGACGAAAAAGAGGATCGTGAAGTGAAGGAGTAAGTGTTATATATTAAAATAGAAGTAAGATGAAAAAAATTGTATGGAGCTTGATGCTCACGGCTGTCTTCCTGACGGCCCCGACAAGACTATCGGCAGAAACCATCGATGTGCAGTATCTTGTGCTGACACAACAGGATGGGTCGATAGCGAAATTTGCATTGACCGACTATCCGGTCTTGACCTTTAACGAGTCGAACGAACTGGTCGTTACCTGCCTCAAAGAGGTGCTGACGGTGGATGTACAGAGTCTGACCAACTACGACATCGTCACCGAACAGGTGGAAAAGGAGACGACAGCCATCGCAACCATCCGCACGAATGACGACATCGCTGGCTCACGGCCTACCGTAGCCTTCGGTGAAGCTTCGTTCAGCAACCTGAAAGCAGGACAGCGCATCATGGTGTACACCATCGACGGCAAACCTATCAACACGGTGACGGTGACGCAGGACGGTACGGCTAGTGTACAGCTCAACAGTCTGCCCAAGGGTGTGTATATCCTTCGGACACCACAAGGGAGTTTTAAGGTGAAGAGGTAGGAAGCCCCCTCCAGCTCCCCCTGAAGGGGGAGGAAAGGAGAGAAGGAGTAAAGGAGTAAGGAGCGAGGGGCAGAATGTAATATCCCCAAACGACCAAACGACCAATCTCCCAAACGACCAATCTCCCAAACGACCAATCTCCCAAACGACCAAATAAATTATATATAAAATAAAAGACAATGAAAAAGATTTTACTATCGATTGCGATTTTCGCAAGTGCGCTGACGACACAGGCGCAAACATGGAACATGGTTGTGACTACTTCTGACGGAAATACCGTTGAGGTGAAACAAGCTGATGTGAAGAATATTGTGTTCAAGGCTGAGGACCAGAATGCCGATCAGGTGCTCATCAAAGAGGTGTATAACGGCGGTGTGATGAATCCGGCAACGGATAAGAACTACCAGTACGACAAGAGTATCACGCTCTACAACAACTGCGGTCAGGTGGCTGTGTTGAACAACCTCTGCGTAGGAATGGCGTTCCAGTCGAATGCGGAAGCAGCAGCCAACAGCAAGTTGTATAAGGATGGTGTACTGGTGTATGAGAACGAAGACTTCATCCCTGCATTTCACGGCATCTGGTATTTCCCCAACTCACTGGTGATCCAGCCGTATTCACAGGTAGTGGTCAACATTCACGGTGCTATCGACAACACACAAGTCGTTCCCGCTTCTGTGAACTACGCCAACAAGGACTACTACTGTATGTATGACCCTGAGTATGGTGGTGGCGGCAATTCTGCGGGCAACAATTTCTACAATAACACCAGTTATTACCCCGCACCTGCCGACGTGATTCCCACTTCGCACTACCTGAAGACGGTGAAATACGGAATGGGCAACGCCTGGACGTTCAGTGTGCTGTCGCCGGCAGTTTTCATCTTCCAGACACAAGGCGTTTCTCCCAAGGAGCATGCTGAGAACGCAGACAACATCTGGTATGCCGATGGTGTTCAGCAGACGAGCGTGTTTACCTCTATCAAGGTGAAGAAGGAATGGGTCATCGACGGTGTAGAGGTGTTTAATGCCGCTAAGTTGGCAGACTGCAAGAAACGTTTCTCTGCCGACATCGATGCCGGACATGTGGATTTGACCAACCAGCAGGGCCACTCCCTCTACAGGAATGTAGATAAGGAGGCAACAGAGGCGCTGGCTGATAACAACGGTAAGCTGGTCTATAACTACGCATTGGGTGTTGGCGAGTCAACCGACCCAAGTGGTATCGACGCAGAGGCTTCGATGAAGAATGGTGCCCATATCATCTTCCAAGACACCAACAACTCTACCAACGACTTCCACGAGCGTCAGAAGTGTTCGCTGCGCGGAGAATAGGAACGTGAAGCAACTCATTTCATACCTCGTATGGCTGGGTGGAGCCGTATTGGTTCCACTCCAGCTGTTTGCACAAACAGACCGTCAGCCCTCACGAGCCGACAGTCTGTTGTACAGGGATTATGCGTTTCTTAAACAATCAGACCCCTGGCTGACCAGCCCGAATGCGGCAGGACTGCAGCGCCTGACGGTCGGACATCTGTCGCAGGCAACGCTGTCGCTGCAATACGACAAGGGGTACTTCACCAACTACTATGGGGCGCCGAAGGCACTGACGGCGGCGGCAGGGGTGGAATCGTTCTACCGGCTGTCGCCAGACATCGTGATATTCGGTAAGATAGCCTATCGCAACGAGGCACTGAAAAACCTCACGGGTTCGGCGTTTGTCAATCCGACCAGGATGCCCTTCGACATTGTGGAAAACTCGCTGACGAATGCCGGCGACAAACATCTGGACACGTACCAGCTCACGGGTGCTGTCAGCGGGCGGGTATATAAAAAGGTGTCGTTAGGCGTGAAGGTGGACTTCACCGCTGCCAACTATGCCAAATACAAAGACCTGCGCCACAAGAACAACCTGATGAACCTGGTAGTGACGGCAGGCCTCTATGTGCCGGTAGCCAACTGGCTCACGGTGGGTGCCCACTACGAATACCTGCGGCATACAGAGAGTGTGGTGTTTAAGAAATACGGTGCTTCCGACCAAGTATATAAGTCGCTCGTCAGCTACGGTGCCTTCATCGGAAAGGTGGAGACGTTCGGTGCATACGGCTATACGGATATGAATCAGGAGATGCCTTTCTTCGACGAGCATCAAGGGGGCGGTATCCAACTCGACTTCCAGCTGGCGCCTCAGCTCAGCTGGTATCATGCGTTTTCATTCAATAGGCGCAAAGGGTATTACGGTAAGAAGTCGCCCTATACCATTTCCTATAATCAGCACGAGAGCAACGGCTATCAGTATCAGACGCGTTTGACGTGGAAACAGCGGCAGAACCTGCACCAGTGGGATTTCGCAATCGAGACAGAAAAGCTGCAAGACTTTGCGAATACCTATCGCGAGATGACCGATGAGGAAACCTCTGCCCACTACTATGCTTACTATTCGCCCGTGAAACTCTCGGATAAGTTGTGGACAACCGGACAGGTTGCCTATAGCGGTCGCTTCGGGCTGAAGAACCAAGTGCCCGTGTGGGCTGTGCAGGCAGGCATGAACTTTATGTTCCGTCGGCAAACGGCGTATGAATATCCCTATTTCCGCAGACAGGAAATCAGAAGCTACGAGGAATGGGTGCAGGCGGAATACAACCTATTCTTGCCGAAGGGCATCCTAACCGTCGGCGCGGGCTTCGCCTATCGCAACGGACGCGGCTCCCTGTGTGAGGACGGCACCTTTGCTGAGCCATCAGCCAAACAGTCGTTTCCACCAGAGATGGAAGCCTTCCTGCATCGCGAATACCAATACCTCACGGCTCCCCGCTATCAGGTTGACGGATCGGTGAAATACGGATTCATCTTTCCGAACACCCGTATGAAGACGTTTGCGAAAATCAACATCTCGCACCAGAAAGCACATTGCAACGATGTGCTGATGGAGGGCAACGACCGTCTGAGCGGAACCCTCACCATCGGCTGCGAATTCTAACAATAACCAATAACCCATTCACAGATCCTCCCCCTCGGGGGAGCCAGAGATGGGTTTCAATAACCATTATAAAAAAATGAAAAAAATCATTTACCTCCTACTCCTTGCGCTTCTGCCCGCCTCGATGGCGGCACAGACGGTGACGCAAGACCCCTCCTTCAGGGTGGGACGTCTGAAAAACGGACTCACCTATTATATCCGTCATAACGCGAAAGAGGCAGGACTCGCCGACTTCTATATCGCCCAGCGTGTGGGCAGCATCCTGGAGGAACCGCGTCAGCGCGGCTTGGCCCATTTCCTCGAACACATGGCGTTCAACGGTACGAAACATTTTCCAGGCAAAAACGGACAGTTAGGTATCGTGCCCTGGTGTGAAACCATCGGTGTGAAATTCGGTGCCAACCTCAATGCCTATACCTCTATCGACCAGACGGTCTATCACATCGGCTCAGCACCGCTGAAGAGCGAGGGCGTGCTCGACTCTTGTCTGCTGGTGCTCAACGACTGGAGTCACTTCATCCTCTTAGAGGACAAAGAAATAGACAAGGAGCGCGGTGTCATCCATGAGGAGTGGCGCACCCGTCGGGCAGGAATGGCGATGCAGCGCCTGCAGGAGAATGCGCTGCCCGTCATCTATCAGGGTTCGAAATACGAAGACTGTCTGCCCATCGGCTCGATGGATATCGTTGACAACTTCCCCTATCAGGACCTGCGCGACTACTACCAGAAATGGTATCGTCCCGACCTGCAGGCTATCATCGTCGTGGGCGACATCGATGTCGATCAGGTGGAAAAGAAAATCAAGAAACTCTTCTCGCCGATTCCCAAACCGAAGAACGCTGCCGAGCGCATCTACTACCCTGTGCCCGACAACGACAAGATGATTGTCAACATTCAGAAAGACAAGGAACAGCCCATCGTGATGGTGCATGTATATATGAAGCGTGAGGCAACTCCCGACAGCGAGAAGAACAGCGGGAAATACCTGCGCGACGGCTATATCGACAGACTTATCAGTTCGATGCTGAACAGTCGTACGGCTGAACTGCGCCAGCAGGCCAACCCACCATTTATGAGTGCGACAGCCCGTGTGGGCGACTTCTTCGTCAGTCGCACCAAAGAGGCCTTCTCGTTGGCGGTGAGCTGCAAGCAGGACAATATCTTAGGTGGACTGACGGCAGCGATGGCTGAAGCCGAACGGGTTCGTCAGCACGGATTCACACCAGCGGAACTCGAACGTGCCAAGAAACTCATGCTCACTGCTGCCGAGCGTCGCTACCAGGAGCGCAACGACCGTCGCAACAGCTACTTCGTCAACAAGTGTGTGCACAACTTCTTAGAGGCTGAACCGCTGACGTCGGAGGAGTTTGACCTGCAGCTGACCCAGCAATTCGACCGCGAGGTGACATTAGAAGAAGTAAACCGTGCTGCTCACGAACTGATTTCCAACAAGAATCAGGTGTGTGTGCTCTATGGATCAGACAAGGAAGATGTGGTGCTGCCCAACGAGCAACAGCTGGAACAGACCATCCTGGCGGCTCAGCAGCAAACTTACAGTCCGTATGTAGAGCAACAGTTGGCCGACCAACTCATCAGCACCCTACCCCAGCCTGGTAAAATTGTCAGTGAACAGCCATTTTCGCACGGTTTCACCGAGCTGACACTCTCAAACGGTATGAAGGTATATGTACGCACAACCGACTTCACCGCCGACCAGATACAGATGACCATCAAGGGCGAAGGCGGCACCTCGCAGTATGCGGATGACGATATCCCCAACTTCTCGCTCATCACCAGCAGCATCACCGATGCTGGTGTAGGTGATTTCGATGCCATCACGCTGCGCAAGATGCTCACAGGCAAAGCGGTACGCGTCAATCCGTCGGTAGGCTCTCGTGGACAAAGCATCAGCGGTAGCGGTTCCGTGAAGGATATGAAGACGATGTTCGAACTGGCTTACCTCTATTTCACCCAGCCGCGTCGCGACACAACAGCTTTCAACAGTCTGATGAACCGCACCCGTTCGTTCCTGAGCAACCGCAACGCATCGCCGAAAGTCGATTACAACGACTCTATCAGAGCCATCCTCTATGGTCATCATCCACGTATGGAGCCTGTGACACAGGAGGTGGTCGATAAAGCCGACTACGACCGCATCTTCCAGATATACCAAGAGCGCTTCGCGGATGCCGCCAACTTCAAGACGGTGATTATCGGACACGCCTCTCTCGACGAGTTGCGACCGCTCATCTGTCAGTATCTCGCTACGCTGCCTGCCACCAACCGTCACGAGCAGACTCGCTGGGACCGCATCCCACGTATTGTCGGCGGCGAATCGACGCATGTGTTCCGGAAGGCGATGGCGACACCGTTGGCAAATGTCAGCATCTTCTATACCACCGATGTACCCTTCTCGCCCCAGAGCGATCTGGAACTCGACTTCCTGAAACGCTGCCTGTCTATCGCCTATACGGATTCGGTACGCGAAGAGAAAGGTGGCACCTATGGTGTCGGCGTGAACTTCGAACTCGACAAAGACGACCAGCCGAATGCCACGCTGAAGATATCGTACAACGCTGACCCCAGCCGCTACGAGGAACTCAACCCCATCATCTACCAGCAGCTGCAGCATATTGCCGAACACGGGCCGGAGGCTTCCAGCATGGAGAAGGTAAAGAAATACCTCGTCAAGCAATATGCACAGCTGGCGATCGACGACGGCTATTGGGACTATGTCGTTTGGCACCAGATAGACGATGATGCCGATTTCGACCGCGACTATTGTCAGATGGTGGAACAGATGACGGCCCGTCAGGTTCAGCTGATGGCCCAGCGCTTCCTTGCTGCCCACCGCCGCATCGAAGTCACCATGTTGTCGGCCGAAAAATAATTATGCATTATGAATTATGCATTATGCATTATGCATTATGAACCAACGGTCTCTGACCGAAGGGAAGAAATTATGCATTATGAATTATGAATTATGAATTATTTCGTACCTTTGCATCATGAAGAATATCAAGATGTATGAACCCAGCGATAAGATGATTACGCTGATCAAGGACAACTGCAGCGTGCTGCAGGCATTAGGATCATTTGGCATCAATCTCGGTTTCGGCGATAAAACCGTTAGCGAGACTTGCCAAATGAACGGTGTCGATACCTATACTTTTCTTGCCGTCATCAACTACACCATCAACGGATACGGTGAATTCACCGATGATGAACGCATCAGCGTAGCTACGCTGTTGCACTACCTGAAGGCGAGCCACACCTACTACCTCGACTTCCAGTTGCCCTTCATCCGCCGCGAACTGCAGGAGAGTATCAGCGACGACCCGCTGGGCAAACTCATCATGAAACTCTACGAGAGTTATGCGCTGGAGATACGGCGACACATGAAATACGAGGAGAAGACGCTCTTCCCCTACGTTGAGTCGCTGTTGGCAGGACAGCCGATAAACGACTATAATGTAGAGACGTTCTCGAAGCACCACGAGCAGACCGACAGGAAACTGCGCGAGCTGAAGCTCACCATCATCAAGTACCTGCCTACGGATGCTCACCACAACAACCAGCTGACCGCCACCCTCTATGATATCTACAACAACGAGGAGTGGCTGCGCCAGCATGCTGATGTGGAAGACCATATCTTCACGCCTGCCATCAAACGACTGGAGCAGCTAACGCGACAGGACGATGTAACGAAAAACATCTCATCGATGGTGTTCAAAGGTGGACAGGACAACAGCGATGCGCTCAGCGACCGCGAGAAGGATGTCATCATCGGCGTGGTACAAGGGCTGCAGAACAAAGAGATTGCCGAACGGCTGTTCATCTCGGTCAACACCGTCATCACCCATCGCCGCAACATCGCCCGCAAGCTGCAGATCCACTCTCCTGCCGGCCTCACCATCTACGCAATCGTCAACGGCCTCGTTGATATCTCCACCGTGAAACTCTAAACATATAAACATTAAAAAGGTTTTTCCATAAAGATACACTAAAAACAACATAAGCAATTGTTATTCAAGCGTTTATTCGATTTTAAACATACACTAAAGATACATTAAAGATACATAAAAGATACACTGAAGATACACAAAATGTGCATAAAACGAACTTTTTATCACACAAAGCATGTATTCTCCTGATTTTCAAAAGCTATGCTTTTACCTTCCAAAAGGATACCTTTCACCCTTCGAAAGGTGACCTTTCACCTTCCAAAAGGTGGCCTTTTACCTTCCAAAAGGTGGCCTTTTGGAAACCAATACGGCCCGTTTTGGTCAACAAAAGATACCCTATAATGTATGCAAAATGTACCTTTAATGTATCTTTAGTGTATGTTTAGTGTATCTTTGATGTATCTTTTTTAAAAGCCAAATACCTATACATCAATGTATTAGCCTATAATTAGTGTATGTTTTATAAAAAATGTCTGCAAAATTTTTATAACGCAATGTTTTCCACTCTCCTGCCGGCCTCACTATCTACGCAATCGTCAACGGCCTCGTTGATATCTCCACCGTGAAACTGTAAGGGGGAAAGAGGCTTCCTTCTATTACTAAAACGGTCGCCTTATCCAATTTTTCTATTATTATTTTTTGAACATTCAGAATAATATCGTATTTTTGCAGGCAGATTAAAACCCTTCAATTTATGACAGCCATACAACTCAATGCAGAAATACTTCGCAATTTGGGAACTCTTGCCGAAGACGAGAACATGTTGAAGCGTGTTGCCAAGTATCTGCGCAAACTGATTGCTGAGAAAGAAGCAGACCCTACCTTTCTCAACAAGGAGGAGTTCTTTGCCCGTGTGGATGAAGCAAGAGAACAAATCAAGCGTGGAGAAGGTGTCGAGATGTTGCCAGATGAGTCGTTAGATGAATTTCTTCAAAGAGTAGGCTGATGTACAAAATTATCTATTCTCCAAAAGCTATTGAAGACATTCAGAAACTGAAACGTTCTGAGCCTGCTGCTTATCGGAAAGTTGATAAATTTATTCAAGAGCTGAAAGAGCATCCTAAAACTGGTACTGGTCATCCAGAACAACTGAAGGGCGACCGTAATGGACAGTGGAGTCGTACCATTACCAAGAAACATCGACTGATATATGAAATCTTCGAGACGGAAGTACATGTGGATGTACTATCGGCTTGGGGGCATTATGGAGACAAATAATATTCCAACAAAAAAAAGAATGGCGGGCTTCACAGCTCGCCATTCAAATCATATAATCTAAACATCCCACATGATATTGTGGAAAGACATACTTCCAACAGGAAGTATATTTTTTATGCCCCCTTTATTCTTCCTCCTCGAACTCATCCCACTCCTCTTCGTTCGTGGTTGAAACGCGAGTAGATTCTTCTTGTTCCTCGATAGGAGTGAAGTCGAACGGTTTGGCATCCGAGTTACCTGGTGTAATAGCC
>CADCPZ010000063.1 GCA_902803475.1 uncultured Prevotellaceae bacterium | reverse complement strand
TGCCCAGAACAGGACTCGAACCTGCACGCCTCGCGGCACACGCACCTGAAACGTGCGCGTCTACCAATTCCGCCACCTGGGCATTTCCCGTTTGTAAGTTTCAAACGTTGTTCAGAATGTTGAGCGGAAAACGGGACTCGGACCCGCGACCCCAACCTTGGCAAGGTTGTGCTCTACCAACTGAGCTATTTCCGCCTGTTTTTAGCCATCTCTCTCGATTGCGGATGCAAAGGTAATATATTTTTCCGACGCTGCAAACTTTTCTGTCTATTTTTTCAAAAAAAAATGATATTTACGGGATTTTCAGCGTCAATCCATCCGGTTTAAATAGTCTTCGAAACTAAATTTCCGTAACAACTCAAGGTTTCCGTCTTCATGCAACATCGCTATCGATGGATGTGAGATACCATTGAACATATTGGTCTTTACGGTCGTATAATGAATCATATCTTCAAAAATGATATTCTCTCCCACTTGCAATTCATGATCAAACAGCCAATTGCCCATGAAATCACCACTCAAACAACTGTTTCCGCCAAGACGATCGAGGAATCCATTGTTCCCATTATCTTCACAACAAATATTAGCTCCACGAACTTCTGGCATGTAGGGCATTTCAAGACAATCGGGCATGTGGCATGTGAAACTGACATTGAGGATAGCGGTTCGGATACCTTTGTCTTCCACCACATCAACCACCTGTGCTACCAATGGTCCTGTCTGCCACGCAAAAGCGCTGCCTGGTTCCAAGATGACCTTCAAGTGTGGATAACGTTTGCGAAAATCTTTCATTAATTGAATGAGTCTAGCCACATCATAGTCTTTGCGCGTCATGAGATGTCCACCACCAAAATTTATCCATTTCAATTGTGGAAACCAACGGGCAAACTTCTCTTCGATATGCCGAAGTGTACGCTCAAACACATCTGAACCACTCTCACAATGGCAATGGCAATGAAATCCTTCAATATCAGCTGGCAATCGTTCGGGCAATTTATCCGCTGTAATACCAAAGCGTGTTCCTGGCGCACAAGGATTATACAAAGCCGTCCCCACCTCACTGTATTCAGGATTAACCCGTAAACCCAGAGAAGCTTCCTGAGCTTGCAGATGAAATCGTTCGTATTGAGACAAAGAATTAAATGTAAGATGACTGGAACAATTTACTATTTCAGGAAACTCTTCTTCCGTATATGCAGGTGAATAGGTGTGAGCCTTACTGCCAAACTGTTCGTATGCCATTCGTGCTTCATACAGCGAACTGGCGGTTGTAGCCTGAATATATTTGCGGAAAATCGGAAATGTTTTCCATAAAGCAAATGCCTTGAACGCGAGAATCACCTCTACTCCAGCCTCTTCTGCCACATTGTGGATGAGAGAAAGATTATGGCGCAATTTGCGCTCTTCTATAATATAATAAGGTGTATGTACCTCTTGGTATGTATATGGATTAATTTTCATAAATCAAGAAATTTAGTGCAAAGATAACTTTTATCTGCGATATAATTGCGAGTTTCCAGGAAAATTCATAAATTTGCAGGGCAATAGTAAAAGTCATGAAGCTTGTAATACTGACGAAATCCACGTTTTTCGTGGAAGAAGACAAAATTCTTTCCGCACTCTTCGACGAGGGTATGGAAAACTTGCATCTGTATAAACCAGGCAATCCACCTATGTATTCAGAGCGACTGCTTACACTTATACCAGAACAGTATCATCGTCATATCACTGTTCACGATCATTTTTATCTCAAAAACGAGTTCGACCTTGCAGGAATTCATATTGACAAGCCGTCAATCAGTGTTCCTGAACGCTACAAAGGAAAAATCAGTCGCACTTGTACGAATTTGAATGACCTGAAGATGATGAAGAAAACCTCCAACTATGTCTTCCTGAAAAACATCTTCGATTGCATAGAATTCAAAGAAGAGAAAGCCTCCTTCACCCTCGATATTTTGGAGAATGCCGCCAAAAACGGTCTTATCGATAAGAAAGTATATGCACTTGGAGGAATGGGTATTGATAATGTGAAGTTGGCAAAAGACCTTGGTTTCGGCGGTGTTGTTATATGCGGAGACTTATGGAATCGTTTCGACATCCACAATCAGGTTGACTACAAAGACATCATCAACCACTTTGAACGATTGCGGAAAGCAGTTGGCTAACATGAAGTGAATGAATTTAATAAAAGCGAAAGGGAAGCCTTATCAAAATATACAATCAACATAAAAAAATCCAAAAAGAGAAATGAAAGAAGAAAATTCTTTTTTGGTATTCTCAGGAACAAAGACGAGATACCTTGCAGAAAAGATCTGCGCAAGTTTGGGCTGTCCATTAGGCAAGTCTGTGCTTACCAAATTTTCAGACGGTGAGTTTGCGGTATCGTATGAAGAGTCCATTCGCGGTCGTGATGTGTTTTTGGTACAAAGCACATTTCCGAGTTCTGACAATCTGATGGAACTCTTGTTGATGATTGATGCTGCCAAGCGCGCATCAGCTCGTCACATCATTGCCGTTATCCCGTACTTTGGTTGGGCGCGTCAAGACCGCAAAGACAAACCGCGTGTCAGCATCGGAGCAAAGCTCGTTGCCGATTTATTGAGCGTTGCCGGCATCAACCGTGTTATCACAATGGACCTCCATGCTGACCAGATTCAAGGTTTCTTTGATGTTCCTGTTGACCACCTGTATGCTTCAGGTGTGATTCTGCCCTATTTGCAGCAACAGCACATCGAGGATCTCGTTATTGCCTCACCTGATGTTGGTGGTTCAAAGCGTGCCAACACCTATGCCAAGTATCTCGGAGTACCCCTTGTCCTTTGCAACAAGACACGTCCACGTCCGAATGTTGTTTCCTCCATGCAGATTATTGGTGATGTAGTTGGAAAGAATGTCGTCATTATCGATGATATGGTGGATACAGCTGGAACGATTACGAAAGCTGCTGATGTGATGAAGGCTGCTGGAGCAAAGAGCGTACGTGCCTGCGCCAGTCACTGTGTGATGAGCGGTCCCGCAACCGAGCGTGTACAGGAATCAGCACTTGAGGAGATTGTCTTTACCGACTCTATTCCTTACACGAAGACATGCAGCAAAGTGAAGCAAATCTGTGTGGCTGATATGTTTGCAGAAACCATTCGTCGTGTCTTAGAGAATAAGAGTATCAGCGACCAGTATTTGGTGTAAGCTTAAAAATCCAGAAGAACTAGTTAGACTAGTTAAACTAGTTAGACTAGAATATCCCCCCCAAAACACGAATCGTCAAAAAAAACGCCGACTTGCAATCGCAGGCCGGCGTTCATTTTATCGCATTCGTTTATTACTCAAGCCACTTAACATAGCAGAAGTCCTGACGGTGTGGCAGCAAATCATTCTTCGGGAACATGCGCACACAAGTCTTATAAGCACCAGCCTGATCTGGCACAAACTTCAGTTCGAAAGTATAGAGATTACCTTCTTTCTTCACCATCTTGAACGGACGGATTGCATGAATGGTTATCTCATCAACCGGAGCGTTGTTAATCGTTACAAGTTCAAGACCGATGGCATCATTCAAACCAGCTTCATCGACCACATAAGTAATCACGTGCTCATGGCCGGTAAGCGTTTCACACCACGGATCATCAGAGTGTGATACCACCTTGATGCTGTCCCAACGTTCAGCAACATTCTCCTTCCAGAGTGCAATTTCCTTAGCTACCTGATAGTTGTTGGCTGCAAGTTTCTTGAAACGCTTTGCTTCTTTGTTGTAGAACTTGTCATAATAGTCATCCAACTGACGCTTCATGGTATAGTGAGGAGCGATGGTAGCGATAGAATTCTTGATGACCTTAATCCATTCCTTGCTGTAGCCGGTCTTCTTGTCGATGTTATAGTACATCGGAACAATCTCATGCTCCAACAGGTAATAGATGGAAGCAGCATCCAACTGGTCCTGATATCCCTGATTCTGATAGGTACGCTTCTGCGGAAGTGCCCATCCGGCACCCTCACGATAACCTTCTACCCACCAGCCGTCGAGGACGGAGAGGTTGACAACACCGTTCATCTCAGCCTTCTCACCTGATGTACCAGAAGCCTCCAAAGGACGGGTTGGAGTGTTCATCCAGATATCCACACCAGAAACAAGACGACGAGCCAACTGGAAGTCATAGTCTTCGAGGAAGATGATTCTTCCCTGGAACTCCTCACGCTGTGAAATCTCGTAAATCATCTTGATCAGTCCCTGACCACCACCATCTGCTGGGTGTGCCTTTCCTGCAAAGAGGAATACAACAGGACGCTCTGGATTATTGACAATCTTGCTCAGACGATCCAAGTCGGTAAACAGCAAGTGAGCACGCTTGTAAGTGGCGAAACGACGGCAGAAGCCGATAACCAGTGCATTCGACGGGAAGCGCTCCAACAGCTTGGTCACACGCTTCGGATCACCCTGGTTCTTCAACCAGTTCACTCGAATCTGACGCTCAATATACAAGAAGAGCTTTTTTTTCAATGCCTTACGTGTTTCCCATATTTCGGCATCGGGAACATTATAGATAGCATGCCAGATATCCTCGTTCGACTGATCGTTCATGTGGTTCTCATCAAAATACTTGGCATAAATCTTGCGCCACTCAGTAGCACACCATGTGGGGAAATGAACGCCATTGGTGACATAACCTACATGGTTCTCCTCTGGATAGTAACCCTTCCAGATAGGAGCAAACATCTTCTGGCTCACCCATCCGTGCAATTTACTTACACCGTTAACCTCCTGACAAGTGTTGATAGCGAAAGTTGACATTGAGAACTTCTCACCCTTGTCATCCGGATTGGTACGACCCATTCCGATGAACTCGTCCCAAGTCAGACCGAGCATAGCAGGATAGCCACCCATGTATTTACCGAAGAGCTGCTCATCGAAGTAATCGTGACCAGCAGGTACTGGCGTATGACAGGTATAGAGACCGCTTGAGCGTACCAGTTCGAGAGCCTGGTTGAATGTCAGACCTTCTTGGATATAGTCAATCAGGCGCTGCAAGTTACACAAAGCAGCATGTCCCTCGTTGCAATGATAGATATCCTTCTTGATGCCGAGCTTCTTCAGCAAAAGCATACCACCGATACCCAGCAGAATCTCCTGCTTCAGACGGTTCTCCCAGTCGCCGCCATAGAG
>CADCPZ010000062.1 GCA_902803475.1 uncultured Prevotellaceae bacterium | reverse complement strand
TCACCAGCAGGGGGAACCGGTTGCCGTATTTCTTATATACCTTCTGTCCCACTAACAGTCCTTTGTACTTGTCGATAAGCTCTGTGAGTGTCAGCCCCACATCGACGTCATCAATCAATCCACGTTCGATGGCGCGACTCTCGTGACCAGGAACGCCACTAATCTCCCAGCTCTCGCCAATATTCGGCTGGGCGGTAAAGATACCCTTGAAGGGTGCTATCTGATAGCCGCCCCACAGGGTCGTCTTCAGATACGGTTCAAACTTATATGGTTTCATAACTTCTTTAACTCCTTTACTCCTTACTCCTTTACTCCTTACCCCTTTACTCCTTACTCATATCTCCCAGCCAACGGCTGATGCTCCCAGAACGGCAGCACTACTGCCGTCGAGTGCACTGATGAGGAAATGGGCGTTGTGGTAGAGAGGCAACGCGTGTTTCAGATAACTGTCCTTGATGGGCTGCATGATCAGGTCGCCGGCTTTTGTCATTCCACCAAAGAAGATAAACGCCTCTGGTGCAGAGAAAACGGCGAAATCGGCACACGCCTCGCCCAGCATGTTACCAGTAAACTGGTAGATATCTTTGGCGAGTTGGTCACCCTTCTCGGCTGCGATGCTCACGTCAAGAGAAGTAATCTTTTCTGGGTCTAAGTCGCGCAACAGCGACGGTTGCGTAGTCGTTGCCAGCATTTCACGTGCTGTACGGGCTACTCCTGTAGCTGAGCAGTATGCCTCCAGACATCCGTGACGTTCGCATCCGCAGAGTCGTCCGTTTTCGCGTCGCATAATCACGTGACCCAGTTCGCCAGCGAATCCGTTGGAACCATAGACCAACTTGCCGTCAACGACAACACCTGATCCCACACCAGTACCCAGCGTGAGCATGATGAAGTTCTTCATGCCTCGTGCCACACCGTATGTCATTTCTCCGATAGCAGCAGCATTGGCATCATTGGTCAAGGCAACAGGTATTCCCAGCGCCTTTGAGAACATTTCAGCCAAAGGCACCACCTTGTCGTGTGCCCACGGCAGGTTGGGCGCATATTCAATAGAACCGCGATAGTAGTTTCCGTTAGGTGCTCCAATACCCATCGCCTTGATGGTATCGATGCCGCCCACCTCTTCTATAATGGGTATCAGCGCCTTGACGCTGGCTTCCACATATTGTTCTGCACTATCGAAGCCGCCAGTCTTGATGGCTGTCGTTGCTTTAATCTCACCACGGGCATCTACAATTCCGAATACAGAATTGGTGCCACCTAAGTCTAAACCGATTACAAATGGTTTCATATTTCACATTTTACATTTCACATTTCACCTTTCACCTTTCACCTTTCACCTTTCGGCTAATGCTGAATACTTTCTCACACAAGGGAAGACCCTATTTCTTCACACCAAACGCACAGAAAGTGAGGTAGCCTGCACAAATCAACAACACCAGCACACCAGCCGTGATACTATCAGCCATATCTGTTGCCAATCCGATCAATGGTGTGGCTGCTCCACCACCAGCTACTGCTGTAATCATCAGGCCTGAGATGAGGTTGGCCTTGTCGGGCTGGGCCTGAACAGCCATACTATAGATGATGGGGAAGATGCAGGAACAAAGGAATCCGATGGCACCAATCTGTGCCAAAGCCCACGTAGCAGGCAGTTGGATGAATGCCAGCGTGAGGATGACCACAATACAGGCGGCGATGTTCAGACGGAAATAGGTCATATCAGCTATTTTCGTCATCAGGAATACACCCAGGAACGCACCAATGGTACGACAGATGAAATAGGTTTGCGGAGCAATGCCTGCCGCCTCTAACGACCAGCCATAACGGGAAATCATGACCTTCGACGATACGAAGTTGGTGCCGACATCGATAGCTACGGCAAAGAAGATGCCGAAGAAAAGTAACAGGATGGTTCCGTTTTTCAGCAGACCGAAAGTCTGACCTACAGTTACATTCGATTTTTCCTTTGGTTCACGCTCGATAGGGGAAACGATTAGCCACAAAGCCGACAACAGCGTGATTGCTCCAAGCACAGGAAATGCCAGATACCAGTTCTGTTTGTCGCCTCCACCCAAAACGTTCACAGCAAAGAGCATGATAAACGGTCCGCAGAACGACGAGATGGCCTTCACCACCTGACCAGCGGTGAGACTGCTGGTGAGCACCTTTTCATTGGTAACCACATTCTTGATCAAGGGGTTTTCTGATACTTGCAGGATGGCATTGCCGATACCTAAAGCAGCATAGCCGACAAGACAAGCCCAACTGGTGCCGATCAACGGTATCAGCATACCTACGATGGTTACGGCCATACCTAAGAGAACGGTGTTCTTGCGTCCCCATTTGTTCATCTGGATGCCTACAGGTACACCCAAGAACAGAAACCACACAAAGACCATCGATGGCAACAAACCTGCCATTGTCTGGCTCCATCCGAATGCTTCGCGGGCATAATCGCTGCTGATACCCACAATGTCGCAGAACCCCATGATGAAGAAACTGAAGAGTACTGCGCCAATACTTGATAGTTGTTTTGCTTTCATATCCGTATCGTTCTTTTTACTGTTTGCCATTTATACCTTTATAATACGGATATGACCGACGGTTTACGTATTATTTCTTCCAATACACCACATAACGGCAATGCTGCATATCATAGAAAGGCTCCAAGGGCAGTGAGCCGATGGGCACATCAGGATGCTTGCCGTAGTCGAAGGTGTAGTAGTCGTTGTATTTTGTAGGGTCGCTGAAGGGATGTTCGACCTTATCCAACCGACCAGCCATCACGATGGGACCCCGTAACAGAGCCACACGAGAAGGATCATCCTTGGTCGCTTCCTCACGCAAGGTCATACCCCATTCAATCTCTGCCCGTTTGGTGTTTCTGATTAACACATAGCCATCTTTTCCAGCCTTCACCTTACGTCCATTCACCTTCATATACGTTGCCCAGTAAGGATAACGGATCTTCATCGTTGTCTTTTCTGAAGATGTAATCATGGTTTTATTCGACTCAGGAAAGCGTGTCTCCTGACGGACAATGGTACCATCCCAATTCACTTCCGACGGGATAAACAAGTTCACATAGAGCGTCTTTTGGTAACCGCTCTCCTCCCTCACAGGGAGGGGCTGGGGGTGGGTCTCTTTAAAATAGATGCTCGACTGATACTTCGCATGACTCTCGAAACCACTTCCCACGCAACACCAGAACGAGCTGTCGCGCGTAGAGTAGAGACGATAGCCACCCGTCATCAAGGGTGTGAAATAGCACACCATAGATGTGAGCGTATCCTGCTGTCCGAGGATGTGGTTATAGAGAGCACGCTCGTAATAATCAGCGATTTTAGCGTCAGGCTGATAGCAGAAGAGCCGGTCGGCCAGTTTCAACAGATTATAAGTACAACAGTTCTCACCATCATAGCCAGTCAGGTGCTTGCTTTGCGTCTGAGGACGGAAGAGATGTTCCTTGTCGGAAACTTCACCCGTCACAAAAGCATGGTCGTTGACCAAGGTCCAAAACAGGTTTTCTGCAGCTGTACGACTTGACTTGTCGCCAAACAGTTCATAGTTTTTACACTCACCGAGAAGCTTGGGAATAAAAGTGTTAGCATGATTTGTTCCCAGGTTTGTGTTGCCCTGTTTCAGCGGGTCTATCTTGTCATTATGGTAGAAGAAACGGGCAACCCAAAGATACTTTTCATCCTTGGTGATGGCATACAGATTGTACATCGCCTCGTTGAAACCACCAAACTCGTTACGGATCATACGGGTTCGTGTTGCCTCATCAAGGTCCTTCAACTTATTGTATGCCCAATTGCCCATACCCTTAGCCACTTCGAGAGCAGTTTCGTTGCCACACATCGTATATTGATCAAGCAACCCCTGTAGAATCTTATGCAACGTATAGAACGGTGCCCAGACACTCTTTCCTGCGATATTGCGATCGATCAACCCTTCGCCGAAAGCCGACAGATATCCTGTTCCATACTGATGCTGCACTTCAGCCAATCCTTGCACCAATGAATCAGCCTTCTCTTTCATCTGCAGATAAGCCATTGCCGACAGCAGATGACCAGTGGTATGCCCACGCAGATCGCAGTCCATCGACTCCCAGCCCCCTAAGTGTTTCATCGTCATATAGCCACCCTCCTTGCTGGAGAAGACACCAGCAGTATTGCGGAATGTGTGGAGCAACGAATTGACGGGAACAGAAGCTATCCACGCCGAATCGCGCTGCATATTCCGTTGAAAGCGAGAGGGCAACAACTTCACATCTTTCAGCGCAAAAGGTTCACACACCGTTTGAGCCAAGCTATTGATGGAACACAAAACCGCAAAGATACAAAATACAGTTTTTCTCATTTTAATGGGGAATTTTTATTTCAATGGGTTTTACAACACGCTTATAGGTCTTGTCGCCATCAAGGATCGCAATGAGCCAAGCCGTAAAAGAGCGTTTGGGATTATCGAGACCACATTCGTATGGATAGACTTGAAAGTGGAAAGTGATGAATGAAGAGTGAAGAATTTGCTTCCGTGCATCTACCTTGCATAGCGGACCACAAACAACCTCAACACGTACATCCTTTGGAGCCGTAACGGTAAGCATCTTCCCATCTTTATCCCATTGCGTCTTGATTTCTCCTATTTCACGCAGTTGCTTACCACGAGTCTCAGCATAACGCGCTTCAGTTAGCTCCGTCATCTCCTTATCGAAGTACCAAAAGGCATCATGGACGTCACCCTTATAATATAAATAAGGTGCAGGTACAGGACGTCCCCCCTCGCCCTTTGGAGAGGGGGATAGGGGGTGAGGCTTGTATATATCATCATGAGCACCATCACCATCATTGGGTTGCAGATCGGGATTATAGCGACAGGCCAGCCACCCGTCACGCGGATTGACTTTACGCAATGTGCCGTCATCGTTTAGCCGTTGTTGCATGGACTTCTCAATAAAAGTTGCAATGTACTCCGCAGTCTCAGGCATGATTTCAAAGTGGCCGCTGCCGGCATCAGCCAGAAACGAGATACAACTTTCGGGGTACATCATACGGAAAGCCAAAGCCGGTCGGACACGCGCCTCCCACCATTCATATTCCCCTTCGATCATCAGTCCAGGAATACCATTGATGTTGCGTGTACGTCCCCATTCCACATTCGCTGTTCCGTAGCCGCATAAGTTGGTACGTGGAGCATCCCCATGAAAAGAGACGATGCAGAGTGTGCGGCTGTTGTTCCATGCAGCGAAGTTCCAAGGGAAAGTAGCCTGAGCAGAATGCCCAAAAGGAATAACCGGACAACGTTCCAACTCTTTGTGTCCGCTCTGTCCGGCAAGTCCCACCATCATTTCCTCAAAGGTTTGCTGACACCCCGTCGTAGGCTCCCAATTGCGTGAGAACCAAGGAGCTACCCATACCAACGCAACATTCAGTTCTTTCATGCGTAGCTGGAACGAAGGCATCTTATACAGCATCTCTTCCGTCATATTCTGTTGCGCCAACATGACAGCCTTTACCTGTTGACATCCCTCAGGAATCCACAGATAGGCAGTAGGAGCCTTACCTGTTTCCTCAGAAACGAAACCCGTCAGAGAAACAGAATACTGATACATGCCACTGTGTCCCACAGCCATTGCAGATGTTAGCAGGAAGAGGTAAGAGACAAGCAAGAAAAGCCGTTTTTTCATGTCGTTTTATTTAGTGATTCTGATCCAGTCAACATCCAACCATCCACGATTAGTCTTTAAAGATTTACATGCAGAGACAAAGCCGAACTTAGCTCCGATCCACTTTCCCTGACGCATGCTGAACGGTTCGCCAGCAGCATGGAAGCGTTTGCCGTCAAGACTATAACTGAACACACATATACCATCCTTAATGGTCATACGCAAGTAGATGTCGAGGTAGATGGCGGGACTATATGGAATGGTATCGCACTCCGTAGGCTGTAATGTGGCGAGGGTCTGCTGAATCTCTGTACCTTCCTCGTCAGCCCCCATGCAAGTGTGTCGCTGCAGTAAGAATCCATCCCCTTGCCGACAGATAACCAGCGCCGAATAGTCACGACCCATCATCACAACCCCGCCATACTGTCCGTCTTCTTTAGAGGCAAAACGCACCTTGGCAGTAGCCGTAAAGCGAGGAGCAGTAGGTTTCTGCAGCAAGAGATTCGGCACATCCCATAAGCTCTTGAAGTCTTTGGGCTGTTCTATGGTGTAAAGACGGTAACATCCTTCGGCAGTAGGCTGACCAAAGAACTGGTGGTAATTAGCATGCCACTGCCACTGAAGTCCAAGCCCATCCGTAAATTCATCGGACTCTTGAAGGTTGTCCACCCGCGACGCCTCAGGAGTAGAGGTCGCAGGTTTACGGTATTTCGTATAAGGCACACCATGATTACCCATCATGGGCCAACCAGAAGACCAATCGACAGGTTGCAGATACACCACCCGTCCGTATGGTCCCTTGTCGTTGAAATGCAGGAACCAGTCTTCTCCCTGAACAGTATGCACCCATGCCCCCTGGTGAGGTCCGTTGATGTTTGTATTCCCCTGCCACATCACCCGTTTCCACTCGTAGGGACCATACGGCGACTTCGAACGCATAGCCAGTTGCCACCCCATCTCCACGCCGCCGGCAGGATTCATAATCCAGTAATAGCCATCGCGCTTGTAGAACTTAGGACCTTCGCTGGTATGATTCTCCTGTCCCCCATCGAAGACGATACGAGGTAGGCTGATCGCACGGGTTCCATCAGCAGACAGTTCGCGAACACTCAGCACCGAATTGAAACCACATCGGGAATTAGCCCAGCCATTGACAAGAAAGCATCTCCCATCATCGTCCCACAAAGGACAAGGGTCTATCATTCCCTTACCAGCAATGACGCAAACCGGTTTAGACCATTCGCCAGTCGGGTTTTTAGCTTTCACCATAAAGATACCCAAGTCAGGATCGCCCCAATAGATATAAAACTCGTTCTTATGATAACGAATAGCAGGCGCCCAAACACCCTTTCCATGCTGAGGCTTGTCGAATATCTCCTTTGGTTCCTGCTCCTGCAAAGCATAGCCAATCATCTCCCAGTTTACCAAGTCCTTGGAATGAAGGATGGGAAGTCCCGGAATACAATTAAATGACGAAGCAGTCAGGTAGTAGTCATCCCCAACAGCACACACATCAGGGTCGCTGTAGTCAGCATAGAGCACAGGATTGGTATAAGTACCGTCACCATTGTCCGGACACCAAACCTGTGACCTGTGTTGCGCAACGGTCATTTGTGAAATAACGAATGCAATCAATAAAGAAACAAATCTCATATACGTTTTCTTTTTTATACGAATACGAGACTTTATTTACTTAATAGACACCTGCAATGGTTGCTGACGAGCCAGCATAAACCCATCAATACGGCATTGCCATTCAGCTTGAGAACGGATATCGAACTCGCTCCAGGCAGCACCAAAGAAATAGTGGAAACGTTGCCCGTTCTGGTAGTTTTTCAGTATGCCCAGCGCGTGCCCCTCCATTTGTTTGATTTCGATATCCGTATCAGGGAACAGCAATGCAGTATAAATCTGGCATTGATGACGATCCGGATCGGTAGTGGGGTCGGCATAATGGATGTAATTCTTCCCAATGACAACCGTTGTTGGATCGGCAGGACGGATGGCGAGACCAGCAGCGACCTGAAGTGAAGCGTGAAGCGTGAAGCGAGAAGCATTTGCAGCCGCGCTATCATACCAGACCCATGCCTCGCAAAAGTTTGAGCCTTTGTCAAGAGATAGGATGCGATGCTCGATGATGCCGTCTGCAGTCTTGGGGAAGTCCACCTGAACCGTGAAGCGCAGAGGCCCCTTATCTAAGATCTTATAAGAATCGTAGCACCAAGGATATACAATCTTACCTTCCCGGATGAGACATGGCGTTCCGCATCCGAGCGTCGGTCCCACTCCATAGCAATCAAGCCCCTTGCCATAGTCGAGATGGAACGACAGGCGTGGATCGTTGCGATACAGTTCCTCTAATACCAGTTCGGTCGTGCGCTTCACCCATACATCAATGCCATACCCCTTCTCACCCTTGTGTTGCAGGGCAGGACCATAGAGGCGGAAACCGATGCGGTCGTTCTCAAAAGCGATGTCATCGAGGCGTTCTGGGTATTGTCGTCCACTGACAGACGAGCGTACAGCAGCCGGTGTTCCTGGTTGTATGGTAAATGTAGTTTGTGAATTCGGGCGGACATGCACATCGAGCAGCAGTTGACCGTCATGAGTCCATTGTGTGGTACGTTCAATACCGAAGGCATCGCGTACAATAACACCCGTACCCGCCTTGATGCCTAATGCCTCAGCACTGACAGTCACTATTTCCGAGCGTTGTGCCGACGTTGGATTAGAGATGGTGATGCTTGTTTGTGCCTTCAGAGATGGTAGAAGGAAGAGGGAAGATGTAAGAAATAGAATCAGTTTTCTCATTTTGCAATAGGTTTGAAGTGGAGAGCTGCACCACCACTGGGTTGTAATTGTAGAGTGATGGACTTTCCTGGACTTTTCAAAGTAATCTTTTCACTTTTCACTTTGGTACGAGTGTTGAGCGAAGGATCGTCGTTATAGATTTCTACAGCGTATTTTCCCTTTGGTAAAAAGTCTGTAGGAATGGTTATGGAGCGACCTTCCGTATTGGTCATTGCACCTACGAACCAATCCTGACCGCTTCGACGAGCTTGAACAATGTACTCACCAGGAATGCCGTCAAGAGCGATGCTTTCGTCGAAAACCGTCGGACAATCCTTCCAGAACTGCAACTCAGTCTCTCCCTTATCCACATACGGGTTGTCGTACCAGAAATAGAACTGAAGCGGAGAGTAATAGACGGCAGCCATCGCCAACTGGTGTCCTTTGGTGTTTTTTACCCGTGAATTGAAATAGCATAGCGTATAGTCGCCTGGGCCGCAAAGATAGCGAGTAAAAGGCAATGTGACATTATGCGTGGCATCAGGCATCTCCTCGTTGCCCATGATACCTTCTTGTGTCAACAGATGGGGATAGCTACGACTAAGTCCTGTAGGACGATATTCATCGTGGATATCAACCATAATCTGATATTTCGCACATTTCTCAACAGCATCATGCAGCCACGTCGTCCACTGTTGGTTTCCAATCTGTACAAAGCCGAACTTGATGCCACTGATGCCCCATTGGTGGTATAATGGCAGAATTTCATCAAGTTGTCGATAGAGGGCGCGCTGATTGACATATACCCACACGCCAACCCCTTTGTTCTTAGCGTATGCACAAATTTCAGGCATCGTGAAATCACGCGTATCAGCCACTTTTGTAGCATCCGACGACACCTTTCCCTCAGGACCATACCAACCTGCATCCAGTTCCACATAGTCGAAGCCGAACTCCTTGCAATAGTCGATACTCTTCATGATACCTTCTTTCGTGAGTTTCCCAGAGCGGAAAGCCTTACCAGGGGAGACCCACCCCCAACCCCTCCCAGTATGGAGGGGAGTAGATAGTTCTTCTGCTGGCGCATTGAGATTCAGCACTAAGTCTTTATGATTAATCAAATCAACAGCACGTTCACCCGCCATAATGACCCGCCAAGGAGTATCGTAGGGCGAGATGATGTCGGCACAATCGTACAGTGCTACTTGCAGCTCGTTATCTTTCTTCAGACGAAACTTGCCACGAGTATAATCCTTCATCTGTGCTTCCAGCAAGACTGCATATTCACCAGTTGGCAACTGTAATAACAACGGGCGTTCGCTTTCAAACCATTCACCTTTCAAGGGACGCTTGTCGTATGGTCCCTGTGCCCACTCCTCATACCACGCTATCGTGCCATCAGGGAAAGAAAAAGACGTTTGCTCTCCAGTGATGTGCAAGAAGAGACTATTGGCAGTCTCAGGGAAATGGTAGCGGAAGGCAATACCCTCATTATAGGCACGGACGATGATATCCATCGCATAGTATTTACGTTTGTCGTATCCCTCGCTGACGGTACCCTGACCGTTTGACCCTTTTTCGTAGTGCAACACCAATTGGTTATAATGATCGCGGATCGAGCCATTCTCGCCATAGAGCGGAATCCATGTTGTATCAACAGAAGAACGCTCCTCTCCTTTCAATTCCAAATCAGCACACCAGTTCTTGTATGCTCCACGAGGAACGGCAAGGGCAGATTCAAACAGGCGGTTGTCGATATCTATTCCCAGTTGACTCTTTTCTATCAACACCTTATTATTATAAGTGATACAGTAAGTCATACCGTCAACGGCAATGGTATATTTGCCGTCAGGCGATGACAGCTGTTGCGCATGTATGCATAATGAACACAAAGACACAAAGACACAGAGAAAGATACGTTTCATCTTTTGAATACGAATTTATTGCTTAAATATCAAGTTTTCCACATGTGAACCGACGAACATGGGTACATAGTCGCTGGTGGCATGCCACTTGGGTTTGCCTGGCATACCGTCATAGATGGAGCGACTATTGATCTTCAATCCTTCAAAGGTGACATTCTTTACCTGATGTTGAGCATCATAACCACTAATGACAGATAAATCAGGTTGGTAGCCATACAGGCGGACATTACGGAACGTAACGTTTTCAATACCTTTGCCTGGTGCCGTACAGTATTTCTGATTCCAGCCCACTTTCACCTGCGTGAGACTCCCCTGAAGAATACCTTCGATGCGGATATTGTCGAAGGTCACGTCCTTTATGTAGTTGCCGTCACCACAGTTGATGGCCAGACAGCCCTGATAATCTATCTGCGGTTCTGCTTGACAGATGATGTCTATATTGTCATATTTCAGATTGACAATACTGTCACCCACAGCGGGATTACCATGCAGACCGACAAAGATGGGGTGTGCCACGTCAGCCCACAGTGTGGAGTTGGTCATACGAACATCATGGACACTGCCATTAAAGCCCTTACGTGTAGCATAGGCAGTGGTACAGTCATCGCTATTTCGGCAGAACACACGATCGAAAAGAATATTGTTGCAACCACCAAAGACATTCAATCCATCACCCCACTGTGGATGCGAGATGCTACGTACATCGTGCAGGGTGACATTGCTGCTTTCACCGATTGGACAGGTGTTGACGATGAGTCCATCGATAACCACATTCTTTGAGCGATACACATGAGCACCCTCATAACCGCGTTCAGGACGGGCTACACCACGCCCCAGAATACTGACGTTCTCAGCATCCTCAATGGCGAAGGTGGCAGTAGTATAGAAACCTCCTGCAAGATACAAGGTTGTGTTGGAAGGAACATGAATGGTATCTTGCTGAACAAATCCCGGAGCATAATATTGAAACCTGCGTCCCTGCCGTTTGGCTTTCTTTTCAGCCTGCTCCTTGCTGATTGTCGGCTTTGACGTGAATACCAACAGATTATTGGTGATGTCACCATCCAATTCCACGCTAACATTCTCAGGTTGGAACAAGAGAAACTGTATGGTGGAATCGTTCAGTACGTTGGGAATCGTGCCACGATAGTCAGGACGGATACGAGCGGTCTTAAACTTCTTATTCTTTGAGATGACTTTCACAAATACATCACCCGTATAGTCGAAGAAACAATAACTGATTTCACTCTGCTGATGGCTGCCGTCAGGCTGTGGTGCATTCACCTTTGCCATATAGGTGTCTAACTTCGTCCACTCCTTATGTCCACGAGGTTGTATATAAACATCGTAATCAAACTTCAGTGGGGCACCCACAGGAGCAGCATACGTTGTTATACTGTGTAATTTTGCCCCTTCCTTCACACCCTTTACCTTGAACTGGTCAGCTTCAGGGTTACGTTTGACCTCACCGTTCTTCTCTGCTTTTGCATGTAGGTCAAGAATTTTTTTCGTATAGGGCATCTTCAAACCTTTCCTGCCTACATAGTGCTGGTAGGGGAGGTCGTAAATGCAACGAATAATTCCACGCCCCATCTCACCAGGTTCTGTCCAGTCGTTATAAAGACCCGTGCAATCAGTCCACGTCTCAAAAGGCACATCATAACCAAGGTTATACTTTGCCGTGTACTCCATGCCCTTCATCAGACGATTATCCAAAGCTCCCCACAGGTCATCTCCTTGTTCCCATGCCATCTCGCAAATCTCGCACATGGCACCAAGTCCCAACTGAGCATGCCCTTGATCACGACCTGTTTCCTGACACTGTCCTGTCGCACTAATATAATGAGGTAATGTGCCGTTGTCATTCGCATACAAGTAGGTATTAACAGCATGCTGATAAAGTTCTTTGTCGCCCAGGAAAATGGCAGCAGCCATGCGACAGCGATTGACGATGTGTCCCCAGTTGCCGTTCGCATACGGACTATCAGCCTCAAATTTATCCAATACTGGAAGGATGGCACGATGAACCATTGCTCGTGCGGCATCCAATTCCTCATTTTTCAATTCTCCTTTCTCATTTAGGAGTGCCATGCCCCGTAATAGCCAATAGGCCTGGATGGTACATAACGGTGCATCATGCCCTTCGAAACGTTGTAACGTATTGGCATACGCATTGACAATACGTTTTGCGGTTTCAGTATCACCTGCCAGCGCACTCTGCCATGCCTGCCACATGTCATGCTCGCTGCCCGCCTTCGACTTGCGGTGTTTACCATCACGTGCCACCACCTCGTATGGACCAGCCATTTGGTAGGTGCTTTGCTGAGCAAAGCTAAATGTAAAATGAAAAAAGAAAAATGAAAGACCTATCAGTAAACGTTTCATAACTACTTTTTTCTAAATACGATTAACACTGCAAAAATACGCATTTTCTCTATTCTCACAAAGTGTCTTGCGTAAATTATGATAACGATTCGTATAAATGGAAAAAAATACGATATGAAAAAATATCTGTTTGGTATATTGGTATGCGTCCTGACAGGGTGCTACCAGCATAACATAGGTGTCGATACAAATCAGGCACTTGAATATTGTTCTACACAGATAGATCGTGCTTTGGATGCATTGAAAGATAGTACGTCCAACTACGATTATACGATGGAACCGCGAAACATCCTTCAGGGTGATACGGTATGGAATTGTCGTAAGGCATCTGCCGAAGAATGGTGTTCTGGTTTCTGGCCTGGTGTGTTGTGGATGGACTATATCAGTCTTCAGAAAAGAGGCGCCTGTGCAGAAGAAATAGCTAAAGTGAAGCATGTCGCAGAAGGATATACCAATGCTTTGGCGTTTTTGGCTACACAACCTGCCTACGACCACGACTTGGGCTTCTTGGTCATCAACTCCTTCCTCAAAGGATATGAAGCAACGGGTAACGAGGCATACAAGCAAACAGCATTGGCTGCAGCAGACACGTTAGCTACATTGTTTAATGAGAAGGTAGGAACCATCCTCAGTTGGCCACGCCATGTGAAAGATTATGGCGGACATAACACGATCATGGATAACATGATTAACTTGGAACTCCTCTTTTGGGCAGACAAAATGAGGACTCAGCCTGCAGAACATAGACTTTACGATATCGCCATACGCCATGCCGACACCACCATGAAGAACCATTTCCGCAAAGATGGCAGCTGTTATCATGTTGCACTTTACGATACGTTGTCAGGCAAGTTCATCAAAGGCATTACACATCAAGGATATGCCGATTATTCAATGTGGTCTCGTGGTCAGTCGTGGGCCATCTATGGATATACAATGGTATATCGTTATACCCAAGAGAAACGATTCTTGGACTTTGCACAGAAAGTAACAGACATCTATCTGAAACGACTGAAAGAAACCAGCGACGATTGGGTGCCCATCTGGGATATGGACGACCCTCGTGGCAAAGCCGCACCCAAAGATGCGTCAGCTGCATGTGTCGTTGCAAGTGCATTGCTGGAACTCTCTCAATATGTTGATCAAACAAAAGGAAAGGAATATCACCGAGTTGCTGTCAATATGTTGCGCGACCTAAGTAGCGATAAATACCAGAGCCGTGAAAAGAATGTTGCCTTTTTGTTGCATTCCACAGGTCATCATCCTGCAGGAACAGAAATTGACACCAGCATCATCTATGCCGATTACTATTATATCGAAGCTTTACTTCGATTGGCTTTAGAAGAGAATAAGGTGTAATTCTTCTTCAATATGTTTTGACGGAATCGTCATCAATCTCATACATCACCTTTGCGTGGTTGGTTCGGATGAGCTGACTTTCTATACAACGACCAGTGACACGGTCGATGATGTCGCGGAAAACTTGTCCGTTGCGATAGACCACTCCGTTTTCACGTGAGAAATATTCGTTCTCACCGTGAATGTGGAAAGAGTGGGGCTGAGGCTCAACGGCACGCAGTTCGCCACGCAGGTATTCATCGTCAACCTTCAGTCGCAACTGGTAGGTGTTAGGGGTGTTGTTTTTCACCCGATAGTCAATGTAGTTATATGAGATGCTGGTGCCTGTGCCGAATGGAAGTTGTCTTCCGAAGTCTGGAAACAGGTCCATACCGTCGTGATGATGATGCTCTGTGATGGTCAGCTCGCTGTGTAGCACCATCCAGTGGATGAGGTTTGACAACTGACAGAGTCCGCCTCCGATGCCTCGTGCGGGCTTCCCTTTCTCAATGGTGAGACCCTCTTTGAATCCTCTTTGTTCGCTGGTGCGCCCAATCAGTTTCCAAATGGAGAACGTCTCGCCAGGACGGATTAGCAGTCCATCGATGTGGGCTACAGCCAACGTTAGGTTTGTAGCCTTGTTTTCCTGCAGTTGCATATCGACATTTCCCAATCGTCTTCGTATCAGGGAGTTGTGCCGATAGATGAGTACGGGCAACGCTGTTTCTGTCCGCTCTTTTGCAAAGCGGTTTCGGCGAAGGAAATCCCAAATGTGTCGTTTTAGAATCTCTTTCTCCATCGACAACCGGTAGGTGAGTGGTGATATTTCACAAAACAATTTCCGTTTCATGCTGCAAAAATACGATTAAGTGAGAAGAATGCAAAATAAAATTTGGTTTTTCGCTCAGCTTGCACTATCTTTGAGTTTTTTCAAAACTCGAAGATAGGATGCGTCTCAATAATGAAAATAAAATGTCTTCGACTTGCACTATCTTTGAGGCTAAAGCCTCGAAGATAGGCTGCACCTCAACAATAAAAATAAATGTCTTCGATTTTCACTATCTTTGAGTTTTTTCAAAACTCGAAGATAGGCTGCGCTTCGGAAAAACTCAAATAAATTTGGTTTTTCGCTCAGCTTGCACTATCTTTGTACCCAATAAAAAGAAGAGGTATGAAGATTTTCGCTGTCGGCATGAATTATGTCGAACACAATAAAGAGCTGGGAAATACGTTATTGATAACGGAGAAAGACCTGCGGAAGACGGAAGAACCGGTGATATTCACCAAACCCGATTCTGCACTGTTGAAAGACGGGAAACCGTTTTTCATTCCTGACTTCATGGGGCGCATCGACTACGAAACAGAGGTCGTGGTGCGCATCTGTCGTTTGGGAAAGGGAATTCCCCAGCAGTTTGCCCACCGCTACTACGATGCTGTGACGCTGGGTATCGACTTCACGGCACGTGAGGTGCAGAAGAAAGCGAAAGACTTGGGCCGTCCTTGGACCATCGCCAAAGGTTTCGACGGTTCGGCCGTGATAGGAGCGTGGGTAAAGCCCACCCCCGCCCCCTCCCAAAGGGAGGGGAGTTTGAAAGATGTCCAGATACCTATCCAGGATCTGCACTTCCGTCTCGATATCAACGGGGAGACCAGACAGGTGGGCTATACAGGCGATATGCTCTACAAGGTGGACGAGCTGATATCCTATATCAGCAAGTATTTCACGCTGAAGACGGGCGACCTGCTGTTTACCGGCACTCCCGTAGGTGTGGGACCGGTACATATCGATGACCATCTGGAAGGATGGCTGGAAGACCGAAAGGTGTTGGAGTTTAATTGTAAGTGAAGACCCCTCCGGCTCCCCTAAAGGGGAGGGAAGGAGACAAGGATTCAAGGAGACAAGGATTCAAGGAGACAAG
>CADCPZ010000061.1 GCA_902803475.1 uncultured Prevotellaceae bacterium | reverse complement strand
GGTCTCGAGATTGTGGGTCTTACCCAATTGGTAGTCGTTCACATCGTGGGCAGGGGTGACTTTCAGGCAACCCGTACCGAACTCGATGTCCACGTAGCGGTCTTCGATGACGGGAATCACGCGGTTTACCAGCGGTACAATCACCTTGCGACCCTTGAGCCATTGGTTCTTCGGGTCTTTCGGATTGATACACATCGCCGTATCACCCATGATGGTTTCAGGACGCGTAGTGGCAACAACAGCATAATAGCCCTTCTCATCCTTGTGGATGATGTTGCCCTGAGCCTTCAGCTCATCTAGATTATCTAGATTGTCAAGATTCTCAACATAATATTTCAGATGGAACAGATGGCTTTGTTCCTCCTTGTAGATAACCTCCTCGTTGGACAAAGCTGTCTGAGCCTTCGGATCCCAGTTGACCATTCGAAGACCGCGATAGATCAGTCCCTTGTTGTATAGGTCCACGAATACCTTGATGACGCTCTCGCTGCGCTTCTCGTCCATCGTGAAAGCAGTGCGGTCCCAATCACAGCTTGCACCCAGACGGCGCAGCTGTTTCAGGATGATGCCACCATGTTAGTGGGTCCAGTCCCAAGCGTGTTTGAGGAACTCCGCGCGAGTAAGGTCACTTTTCTTGATGCCCTGCTCAGCCAGTTTCTTCACCACCTTTGCTTCCGTTGCAATAGAGGCGTGGTCGGTGCCTGGAACCCAGCAGGCATTTTTGCCTTCCATGCGGGCACGGCGCACCAGAATATCCTGAATTGTATTGTTCAGCATGTGTCCCATGTGGAGCACGCCCGTCACGTTGGGCGGTGGAATCACCACGGTATATGGTTCACGTCCATCGGGTTTGCTACTGAACAGTTTGTTGTCTAACCAATACTGGTACCATTTGGCTTCGACCTCTTTGGGGTCGTACTTGGTTGCTAATTCCATTTTTTATTTGTCTTATTAATAATGTTCGCGCGAAAAACGCTGCAAAGGTATAACAAAAAAACGAGAAGACCAAAACGAACTTGATTACTTTTTGTCTTTTTCTTTTGCCCATTCGGAATTATTATTTACTTTTGCAACATGGAATCGAAAAAGAAACATACCCGTGAGGAGCAGATGAAGGCTTTTGGGCGATATCTCGATGTGCTGGATGCCCTGCGCGAGAATTGTCCTTGGGACAGAAAACAGACGAACGAAAGTCTGCGACCCAATACCATTGAGGAGACTTACGAACTCTGTGATGCGCTGATGAGAAACGACCAGCCGGAAATCTGCAAAGAATTGGGCGATGTGTTGTTGCACATTTGTTTCTATGCGAAGATTGCTGAAGAAAAGGGAGATTTCGATATTGCCGATGTATGCAATAAATCGGCTGACAAACTGATTTTCCGTCATCCCCATGTCTATCATCCCTCGCAGGTGGGAGCAGAACATCCCAAACCGCTACCGTTTGTGCCGGAAGAAGAAAGCCATGAGGATGCTGGTACTTCCGGATTGCCAGGAACGACTGGGAATGCGCCCAAAATAAGCGTTGAGCAAGTACTCGACAACTGGGAGCAGATCAAGCAGAAGGAAAAAGACGGCAACAAAACCGTGCTGGCTGGTGTTCCCGCTTCCCTGCCTTCGCTCATCAAAGCTTATCGCATTCAAGATAAAGCCCGTCATGTGGGATTCGATTGGGAAGAGAAGGAAGATGTCTGGAAAAAAGTGCGCGAAGAACTCGACGAACTGGAAGCAGAATTGCGCAAGGAAGACAAGGAATCGTCAACGAAAGAACTGGGTGACTTCCTCTTTTCTGTGATCAATGCCGCCAGATTGTATAAGCTGAATCCTGACAATGCGTTGGAGATGACCAACCAGAAATTTATCCGTCGTTTCGGATATGTTGAACAACAGTCCATTAAGATAGGTAAACCATTGACAGAAATGACATTGGAAGAAATGGATAAACTATGGGATGAAGCAAAGAAACAAGAACAAAATTTTACAAATAAATAGAATTAATTACAACTGAGGAAACATAAAATGAAACATCTGAGAGTATTCGTTGTCCTGATGATGGCAACATTCGTAATCTGGGGCTGTAAGGAAGGTAATTCTTCACAGCAAACTGGTGGAAATGATTCTTTGGCTGCCGCCAACGCTGGCGACAGTACCATTTATGGTAAATGTGGTGAAGGATCGATGATGCATACCTTGGAACTCATCGACGACGAAGGAAAAGTGCATCATTTCATGATCAATATGGATGATTCGTCGGTAGTTCAGGGCGGTATGCTAACTGGTGACCGTATGGCTGTCATCCGTTCTATCGTTTATGGTGACACAATGGCCACAACCGTTATCAACCTGACTACATTGCAGGGAAAATGGTCGAGCCTTGCCAAGAGTTTCCAAATAGAAGAAGGCGGTAAGGTAACGTCGAATGCCGATGCCGAATCGAATCCGTGGACCACATGGAAGATTTTCAACGGTAAGCTGGTGCTGAATACAGATACGTTTACCATCAACGAATTACGTGCCGACTCGATGTTCTTGGAGAACAAAGAAGGTATCTTCGCATTCCAAAGACTGAAATAACTTCTCAATTGGAGCCGTTTAGAGTCCATATCTTAGGCTGCGGAAGCGCCTTGCCGACCAGACAGCATAACGCATCTTCACAGATTGTGGAGGTGCGCGGCAAGCTGTTTATGGTAGATTGCGGTGAGGGAACGCAGGTGCAGTTGCGGAAATCTCATCAGTCTTTCAGTCGCATCTCAACAGTCTTCATCACCCATCTTCATGGTGACCATTGCTTCGGCTTGATAGGAATGATTTCCACTTTCGGCCTCATGGGACGTACAGCACCCCTTCATATCTATGCACCCGAAGAGATGGAAAAACTGTTGGATCTGCAATCGGAAATGTTCCTGTATCATTTAACCTATGATGTTGTCTTCCACGCGATTGATACCACCCAGCAGGCTGTTATTTATGAAGACCGCAGTGTGGCGGTGACAACGATTCCACTGGAGCATCGAATACCTTGTTGCGGTTTTCTTTTTCAGGAGAAACCGACGCTACCGCATATCCGCAGGGAAAAAATAGACTTCTATCAGATTCCGCTTAGTCAGATTGATAATATCAAAAATGGAGCCGACTGGGTGACGGAAGAGGGGAAGGTGATTCCCAATCATGAGCTGACAATACCGGCAGAAAAGCCCCGTTCCTATGCTTATTGTTCCGATACCCGTTATATACCTTATTTATATAAGCAGCTTTCAGACGTCAATTTGCTGTATCATGAAAGTACCTATGCTGAGGATATGAAAGACAGGGCCATACAATATAACCATAGTACAGCAAGGGATGCTGCCCAAGTAGCTCGCGATGCCCATGCCGGTAAATTGCTGTTAGGACATTATTCTGCCCGATATGAGGATGAAAATATTCTGCTACAGGAAGCAAGAGCTGTCTTTCCAAATTCGTTTTTGACCAACGAAGGCGACTGCATAGAGGTGGAATCATACGATAAAATCGCGCCAAATAGTTAAATAATGCTAATTTAACCTATTTCAAAGCAATAAAACGTACAACTTTGGCTCGAAATAGCTAACTTTGCAACAAGGATAAAACTGATACGCGTATGAGAAATAAGATACTTTCCCTTCTATTATGTGGCATGTTTATGCTGGGAATCCCGATGCAGAGCATTGCCAATAGCGCTATAGAGATAATGGAAAACGACTTCCAGAATGTCTCTATATCCGTTAATCAGTCAACCCTTCATGTCGTTAATGCAAACGGACAAACCCTTGAAATATACAATGTTGCAGGGGTGAAGGTGATGAATATCAAGATTGAAGGAAACGACAAGAAGTATGAGTTGAACCTTCCTAAAGGCTGTTATATAGTTAAAATAGGAAAATTAGCTCGTAAAATCTCTATTAAGTAACAACATTGGAACCTCAAGGCAAGCCAGAATCGCAACGCAAAGCTTTTGAGAATATTGTGCGCCAGTATAACGAACAGTTGTATTGGAAAATTCGTCGTATAGTATTGGATCATGAGGATGCCAATGATGTTTTACAAAACGCTTTTCTGAAAGCTTGGAAGAAACTTCCAGAATTCAAAGGTGATTCCAAAATGTCAACGTGGCTCTATCGTATCGCGGTAAATGAATCATTAGATTTCTTGCGCAAAAAGAAAGTAGCGAACGCTGTTAGTTCGGATGCAGAGTTGAGTGTTGCTAACCGCTTGATGGCAGACGAGTATTTTGATGGCGACCGCGGACAGGCTTTGTTGTATGAGGCAATCGCAACCTTGCCGGGCGTGCAACGCACGGTCTTCAATATGCGCTACTTTGACGAGATGAAATACAGCGAAATCAGCAAAATCTTAGAAACTTCGGAAGGCGCTTTGAAGGCCTCCTACCATATTGCCGTACAGAAAATATCGGAGTATGTGAAACGGAAGAATTAAGAAATCGTTCCTATTTCCATTAAACCTTTTTAGCAGTTGTACGTCCATAAAAGTAAAAGGGAGATAAATCGATGAAAACAGAAGAGAATTTGAAAGAAATGTTCGGACGCGAGAACCCCTTCAAAGTACCCGAAAACTACTTTGAAACACTTGCCGATAATATCATCAGCCAACTGCCGGAAGAATCATCTGCACAGGTTGTGAAGATGAGCGTTTGGAAAAAGTATCGTGTACATTTTCTTGCTGCGGCATGTGTCCTGTCCGTACTGTTTTCTGCCGGGATTTATATCTCCATCAAGGAGAACACGAAAGATGCACAAGTGTTTGACAAGACGAGCGTAGAAATGGCAGAGACCACTATCGAAACAGAAGATGCTTTTGACGAAATGGCCGACTATGTGATGGTTGACAAAGAAGATATGTATGCATATATATCTGGAGAGTGAGTTTCACATGCCAGATAATAATCAAAATCGAATATCCTCATGATGACAATGACGTTAAAACATTTTTTTCTTGTAATAGCTTTGCTGACCAGTTGCTTAAGCATACAGGCGCAAGGGAAGTTTGACCCCGCAAAATTCAAAGCTGACAGACAGAAGTATATTACTGAAGAAGCAGGGCTGACACAACAGGAAGCAGCAAAATTCTTTCCCTTGTACGACGAGATGTCTGACAAGTTGCGAGCAATCCATAAGCAGAAAAAGGCATTGAGGAAATCAAAACCCACTACGGAAGCAGCCTATCGGAAAGTTATTGAGCAGCGTGATGCTTTTGAGGTGAGAATGAAAGAGATAGAACGCACCTATCATGTTAAGTTCCTGAATGTCCTTTCGGCTAAAAAATTATATGATGTGTTGAATGCTGAGACACGATTCTATAAGAACGCATTTAAAAAAACAGCAAAGAAATGAATATAAAAACACTCCGTATGGCGACGTTTATGCTCGCCTTTTTCTTTTTGTATATACTTCCAGAGAGTCTTTCTGCAGCTAATCCTCGTCCAAAAAGAGAGTTCAGGGGTGCATGGATTCAATGTGTAAACGGACAATTTCAAGGTTTGTCAACCGAGCGGATGCAGAAAACCTTGACCTATCAATTGGATGAATTGCAAAAAGATGGTGTCAACGCTATTATTTTTCAGGTACGCCCAGAGTGTGATGCACTTTATCAAAGCAGTTATGAGCCTTGGAGCAGATTCCTGACAGGAAAACAAGGTAAGGCTCCTAATCCTTATTGGGACCCTTTGCAGTGGATGGTAGAACAATGTCATCAGCGCGGAATGGAGATTCATGCGTGGATAAACCCTTATCGTGCAAAAACGAAGAATACCCATGATTTGGCTTCTAATCATATTGCTATCCGCCATCCGGAATGCGTCTTCGCTTACGACGGACAGTTTATTTTGAATCCAGGTATGCCAGAGAACAGAGCTTATATCTGTATGATCGTAAATGATATTGTGCGCCGTTATGATATTGACGGTTTACATATTGATGACTATTTCTATCCTTATCCTGTTGCTGGTCAGAAGATACCTGATGACCGACAGTATAATCTGTATAACAATGGTATCAGAGACCGAGGAGATTGGCGACGTGATAATGTTGATTTGTTTATCAAACAGCTTTCTGATTCTATTCACAGCGTTAAACCTTGGGTGAAGTTTGGTGTTTCGCCTTTCGGTATCTACAGAAACCAGAAAAATGCGCCAGGTGTCGGTAGTCAAACGAGTGGTTTGCAGAACTATGACGACTTATATGCTGATGTGTTGAAATGGGTGAACAATGGATGGATTGATTATTGTGTTCCTCAAATATACTGGGAAATAGGACATAAGTCGGCGGATTATAAAACGTTGATAGAGTGGTGGAACAAACATGCGGGTAATCGTCCGCTCTTTATAGGTGAGGATATTGAAAGAACTGTAAAGCATGCCGATCCGGATAATCCGAACAATCATCAGATGGCAGCCAAGTATGCCTTGCACGACAAACTGTTGAACGTTGATGGAACTGTTTTGTGGTATGCAAAAGCTGCAGTCGATGATATTGGTAAATACGGAACCAATTTGAGAAAATACTACTGGCGTTATCCTGCCCTTCAACCGCGGATGCCCTTTATTGATGATAAGTCTCCGAAGAAACCCAAGAAAGTGAAGGCCGCGTGGACAGAGTATGGTTATGTGCTTTCATGGCGACCTCCAAAGGCTAAGAGCTGGAAGGATGAAGTGACGAAATACGTCGTGTATAAGTTCGCTCCAGGCGAATCAGTCAATACGGAGGATGCATCTAAAATCGTGACGATAACAGGCAGAACCTCATTGGTGATGCCATACGAAGACGGTACGCAGAAATATACCTACGTAGTAACAACGCTCGACCGTATGAGCAACGAGAGCGCTGGTGTAAAAAAGAAAGTGAAACTTTGAAAGGGTGATGGGCGATGTTCCCAAACGACTAGTATCCCGAACGACTAGTTCAGTAAATCATCGAGGAACTTATCCAAGTCTTCGTCAAGACCCTCCATCAAATCTCCCCCGATAATAACCGTTTCGTCGTCGACTACATATAGTTCGGCGACGCTTTCTTTATCATCATTTTCCAAAACAAAACTGTATGGTTTCAGAATGCTCATGCTTTCCACATCTGCCTGATGAGTAGTCAGTTCCTTGCGCAGAATGGTTGTCACAGTCTGGTAGAACTGCTCGTCTTTATTTTCAATCCACTCTTCAATCACACAACGGGTGATTTCCTGGTCATCATCGTCGAAAGCCATCATCTCACCGCTGTCTTGTGTAACACGGAGGTGAATGTCGGTCATCACCGATGCTTCATCTGTTGATGGGAACTTATGAGTAATCTTCTTTATGAAGCGCTCAATCTGTTGTGAGGTAAGTTCTGTGGTCTTCATCATTCGTATTTTTTGCAAAGATAATGTTTTTTGCATAAATACAAAGCATAATTCAAGAAAAATGTTGTAATAAAATACTTTGCACATATTTTTCCGTCTTTTATTTGCTCAAAAAAGAAAAAAAGAGTACCTTTGCAGCAATGCAATAATATTGCAGACAGACTACGAAAACGACATGAGCAATAAAATAAAGCACGCAGGCATTGTGGAATCTGTTAAAAATGGATGCATGAAAGTAAGAATCATGCAGACTTCTGCGTGTTCTGGTTGTAAGATTTCTGCCCATTGTAGTGCTTCTGATACCAAAGAAAAACTGGTGGAAATTTACGATAAAGTTTCCATAGCGCAACATGTGGCAGGCGACTCAGTTGTTGTTGTCGCATCCTATCAAACAGCATTACAAGCTGTGCTGGTAGGTTTCGTATATCCATTTATTGTTTTGGTGGCAACGCTCGTTATCATTTTGCAAGTTAGCGGAGATGAAGTGCTTGCAGCTTTATCAAGTCTCGGAATTCTGATACCATACTATTTCATTGTTTTCCTGATGAGAGAGAAATTGCGGCAGAAATTTACATTTACTTTAGAATAATCAACAATTCAGACTGATGAATACTTAATACAAACAAATCAAATACAAAACATTATGGAATTTATTCTTTATGCAGTAATCGTACTTGGAGCTATCGCATTGATTGCGGCAGTTGTCCTTTATGCGGCTTCCAAGAAGTTTGCTGTTTACGAGGATCCTCGAATCGGACAAGTGCTTGAAGCACTTCCCGGTGCCAATTGCGGCGGATGCGGATTTCCTGGTTGTTCAGGAATGGCTGACGCATTGGTTAAAGCTTGCGATGCAGGCTCTCTCGAAGGATTGCTTTGTCCGGTAGGCGGACAGGAGACTATGTCGCAGGTGGCTGATCTGCTGGGTATGGCTGTTGCCAACACCGACCCGAAGATTGCTGTCGTGCGTTGTAATGGAACTTGTGAGCATCGTCCGCGTGTGATTGAGTACAGCGGTTTGCGTACTTGTGCAGCGATGAATGCAACAGGTACGGGTGAAACACTTTGCGGTTTTGGCTGTCTAGGTTGTGGCGATTGCACACGAGCTTGTACGTTTGATGCCATCCACATGAATGAGGAAACAGGTCTGCCCGAAGTAGATGAAGAGAAGTGTGTGGCTTGTGGTGCTTGCGTCAAAGCATGTCCGCGTCATATCATCGAACTTCGTAAGAAAGGCCCGAAGGGACGTCGGATGGTTGTCAGTTGTATGAACAAGGACAAGGGCGCTGTTGCCAAGAAGAATTGTTCTGCCGCATGTATCGGTTGCGGAAAGTGCCAGAAAGAATGTAAGTTTGAGGCCATCACCATTGAGAACAATCTCAGCTACATCGATCCTGAGAAATGTCGTCTCTGTCGTAAGTGTGAGGCAGCATGTCCGACCGGTGCTATTTTGGCAATTAACTTCCCTGCACGTAAACCAAAATCTGCAGAAAACACATCCGCTTCAACAGAGGCTACTGCAAAGGTAAAAGCTCCAAAGAATGAGGAAACGGTGAAAGTTGCAGCTCCAAAGAACGAAGAAACGGTGAAGGTTGAGGCTCCGAAGGCAGAACCAGTAACCCCAAAAACCACAGAAGAGGAGGCTAAAGCATGAATGTAAGAACTTTTAGAATTGGTGGTGTACACCCTGAGGAAAACAAGTTGACCCACGAGGTCGAAACACGTGTGGCTGAATTGCCCAAGCAGGCAATCTTTCCTCTTTCACAACATATTGGTGCTCCTGCAAAACCTGTTGTTGCCAAAGGAGATAAGGTGAAAGTGGGAACGATGATAGCGGAAGCTGGTGGTTTCGTCAGTGCTCCGATTTATTCATCTGTTTCTGGTACTGTATTTAAGATTGACGAATCGATGGATGCTACAGGTTACCGCAAACCTGTCATCATCATCAATGTTGAAGGCGACGAATGGGAAGAGAGCATCGACCGCTCAGACAAGCTGGAGAAGTTAGCAGATCATCCAGAACTAACTCCGGAGGAAATCGTAGAGCGTATCAAGGTTGCTGGTGTAACAGGTATGGGTGGTGCAGGTTTCCCAACCTTCATCAAACTATGTCCTCCTCCTACTGCAACAGCAGAATGTGTTATTCTCAATGGTGTAGAATGTGAGCCGTATATTACAGCCGACTATCGCTTGATGATGGAACATGCAGAGGAAATATTGGTTGGCCTCGACCTGTTGATGAAAGCAGCGAAAGTTGAGAAAGGCTATATCGGTATTGAAGACAACAAGCCTGCTGCGATTGAACTTTTTGAGAAACTAACTGCTAATGATGCTCGTGTTGAAATAGTAGCATTGGAAAAGAAATATCCGCAAGGTGGTGAGAAGCAACTGGTTGATGCTGTTATCCGCAGACAGGTGCCCGCTCCACCAGCCATTCCGGTAAACGTAGGTGCTATCGTGCAGAATGTAGGTACGGCATTTGCTGTATATCAGGCTGTGATGAAGCGTAAGCCGCTCTTTGAGCGTTATACTACGGTTACGGGTAAGCAGATTAAAAATCCTGGCAACTTCCTGGTTCGTATGGGGACACCGTTTAGTCAGATGATTGAAACCTGTGGCGGAATGCCTGAAGGCGATAACAAAGTACTGGCCGGTGGTCCGATGATGGGTAAGGCAGTATCATCTCTTGATACACCCGTTTGTAAAGGTACCAACTCGATTACGGTATTGACAGAAGACGATGCACGTCGCAAGGAACCGCAACCTTGTATCCGTTGTGCCAAATGTGTGAGCGCTTGTCCGATGGGCTTGGAACCTTATCTCTTGTCAACTCTTTCAGTAGCACAAGAGTGGGAACGTTGTGAGAAAGAAGAAATTGTTTCTTGTATCTCTTGTGGCTCTTGCCAGTTCACATGTCCGGCTCACCGTCCGTTGCTCGATAATATTCTGCAAGGTAAGGGTGCTGTGATGGGCATCATCCGAGCAAGAAATGCGAAAAAGTAACCCCACCCAATACGATATAGAAAAGGATAGGGGAGTATTAAAAGTAATTTAGTAAAATTCTCAAATTGTCAAATAAAACTATGGGAAAGTTAATCGTATCACTTTCGCCACACGCACACGGAACAGATACCGTTGAGAAAAATATGTACGGTGTGATGATTGCCTTATTACCGGCTCTACTCGCATCGTTCTATTTCTTCGGATTGGGTTCTGTTGTGGTCTGTCTGACCAGTGTGGCTGCCTGCGTCTTCTTTGAGTGGGCAATAACCAAATACATGTTGAAGCGAGAGTCTTCTATCTTAGATGGTTCCGCTATGCTGACAGGTTTGCTGCTGGGCATGAACCTGCCGTCAAATCTTCCACTTTGGATTATCATCATTGGTGCACTTGTTGCTATCGGTATCGGAAAAATGAGTTTCGGAGGTTTGGGTAACAACCCGTTCAATCCTGCATTGGTCGGACGTTGTTTCCTTTTGGTAAGCTTCCCTGCGCAGATGACCTCATGGCCCACTATTCACCAGTGGAGCAAATACCTCGATGCAGATACTGGGGCTACACCTTTATATTATATGAAGGAGGCTATCAAGACAGGTGATATCAGCTATCTGAACAAACTGCCGAGTTCTTTGGATTTGTTATTGGGAAATGCAAACGCAGGAGCTGGTACAGCAGGAGAAATCTGTGCTTTGGCTTTGCTCCTCGGATTAGTCTATATGCTTTGGAAGAAGATTATCACCTGGCATATTCCAGTATCCATCATCTGTACTGTCTTTATCCTGAGTGCATTGCTGCATTTCGCAAACCCTGTGTATGCTGATCCATTCCAGGAAATTTTCACAGGTGGCCTGATGTTGGGTGCTATCTTTATGGCTACTGACTATGTCACCTCTCCGATGACTCACAAAGGTCAGTTGATTTATGGTGTTTCTATCGGTTTCCTCACATTGGTTATCCGTAATTGGGGTAGCTATCCAGAAGGAATGTCGTTTGCCATTCTGATTATGAATGCATTCACGCCGTTGATCAACACTTATGTTAAACCTAAGCGCTTCGGTGAAGTACCGGCTAAAAAGTAAAGGAGGACAGACAATGGAAAAATTGAAATCATCACTTACGAATATGGTCGTTGT
>CADCPZ010000060.1 GCA_902803475.1 uncultured Prevotellaceae bacterium | reverse complement strand
TTTATTTGTGCCGTATGTGGATATATCCACGAAGGAACTGAAGCACCAGAAAAGTGCCCCATCTGTAAAGCTCCTGCCAGCAAGTTCTCAGAACTGAAAGAGGAGGGCGAAACAACTTATGCAACTGTACATAAGATTGGCGACGGCAAACCAGAAGGTGTCAGCGAGGAGATGATCAACGACCTGCGCAATCACTTCAACGGTGAATGTGGTGAGGTGGGTATGTATCTGGCAATGGCTCGTCAGGCCGACCGTGAGGGTTATCCCGAAATCGCAGAGGCTTTCAAGCGCTATGCTTTCGAGGAGGCAGACCATGCCAGCCGTTTTGCTGAGCTGCTGGGCGAATGCGTTTGGGATACTAAAACCAACCTGGAGAAACGTGCAGCTGCTGAGGCTGGTGCATGCGAGGATAAATTCCGTATTGCTGTGAATGCAAAGAAGGCTGGTTTCGATGCTATCCACGATACCGTACACGAGATGGCAAAAGACGAAGCACGTCATGGAGCTGGTTTCGCAGGACTGCTGAAGCGTTATTTCGGTAAGTAAATTCTTTAGAATGACGATATAAAAGAGATGACTTGATGAGTCGTCTCTTTTATACTTTATTCGAAAACCAACAGGAATTAAGCAGAATAGACCTCATCATCTAATGAAAGGAGTATGCGATGAAAAAGCTGACGGTTTTATGGTTGTTGATTGTCTTGATGCCCCTGAGCACACAAGCCCAGCAACAGGTAAGTGTGAGCGGTAGGGTAGTGAGCAGTTCCACTGGAAAGGTTATCGCAGGAGCAAGTGTCAGCGGTGGCGGACAGACGGTGGTGACGAATGACGACGGCTATTTCCTGTTGAAAAGCAACGCACAACTCACCAGTATTTCGGTGTCGCACGTCGGTTATCGTTCCGAGCATATCAGAGAAAAAAGCGGGAAATGGAAAGCCGAAGGACTGCATATACGTTTACAGCCGACGACGATACAGCTGAATGAAGTGCTCATCGTAGCTGGTGGCGATCCGCGCACCCTTGTTGAGGAAGCCATCAGGAAGATACCTCAAAACTATAGTCAGCAACCGGAGCTGTATCGCTGCTTCTATCGTGAAACGGCCATGAAACGACAGCGTCATATCATGGTTGCCGAGGGAGTGGTCGATATGTTTAAGACGAGCTATAACTACGGCGTGAAGCGCGACCGTGTGGCTATCAGGAAGGGGCGCCGTCTGTTGAGTCCCCGTTCAGGCGACACACTGGGCATCAAGGTGTTGGGAGGTCCCGTAGTTCCGGTACAGCTCGATGTGGTCAAAAACCCTGAGTTCCTGCTGAATAGTGAAGAACTCGATTGCTACACGATGAAGATGGAGCCGCCGACCTCGATTGACGACCGACGCCATTTTGTCGTCAGCATCTCACCGAGTCGACCGATGCCTTATGCGCTCTACTATGGCCGACTTTTTATTGATCAGGAAACGCTGGCATTCAGCCGTATCGAATTGAACCTTGATATGAGCGACCGTGACAAGGCTGCGGCTCTGATGTTGGTAAAGAAACCTGCCGGTGTGCGTTTCCGACCGAAAGAATTATCCCTGCTCATTGACTACCGACCGGAAAACGGTACGATGCATATTCGTTATGTTCGTGCCACATTCCGCTTCAATTGCGACTGGAAGAAGAAATTCTTCGCCACATCATTTACAGCCTGTTGCGAAATGGCGGTCACCAGCCGTGAGGACAATGGAGTCGATAAACCCCTTCGTGGACATGAAACGTTCGACCAGCGTGATGCCTTCTACGATAAAGTAGATTTCTTTCTTGATTCAACTTTCTGGCAAGATTACAACATCATCGAACCCACCGAGTCGCTCGATCGTGCTATTGGAAAGCTGCTGAAGTTGAAGAGAAAGGAGTAAAGTGCAAGGAGTAAGGAGCAAGGTGCAAGGAGCAAGGTGCAAGGAGCGAGGTGCAAGGAGTGATATCCCCAAACGACTAAACGACTAGATGACTAAACGACCAAACGACGTGGAGCAAAGCAAAAAAAGAGAGGTAATCTTGCAATCACCTCTCTTATTGTACGCCTGCAGGGGTTCGAACCCTGGACCCTCTGATTAAGAGTCAGATGCTCTACCAACTGAGCTACAAGCGCATCCTTTTTGTTGGCATTCAGCATGTGATTTCTGAAATGCGAGTGCAAAGGTACACACTTTATTTCATACTGCCAAACATTTCGCCAATTTTTTTTGAATAAACAGCGAAATTCCATCTTTTTCCGGTATTTCGCCTAAATTACCCTTCGCCCCTTGCCCCTTGCTCCTCGCCCCTTGCTCCTCGCTCTCCCCCTGAAAGGGGGGGAGTAGTAGGGGGGCTTCGCTTACTCGATAGTTGAACTTCGTTCGACTTCTGTCGTGACTCGGGATAGTCATCAAGTAAACTTGTGCCTCTCCTCTCGCTACTCCATCAGTTCAAAATGCTGGAAGTCCTTGCACGTTTTCCAGTCACCGCCCCATTCAAAGCCAGCCTCGGTGAAGAGTTTGAAGCAAAGGTCTTTGTGATCTATCTTATAAGGGAAGTTCCACGAGCGGTCACAGTAGGGTTTGCCGGTAACAGGCTGTATGAATCGTGTGCCGTCAGCGCGGTCCTTATAATAAGGATTGTAAAGCGTGTTGATATCGATAGCCAACCCGCGGGCATGCTTCGACAACTTGGTAGAGCCGGCGATGGCGCGATAGCAGAAGCACGAAGTGTTATTGTTACGCATCTGAGTCTCGTCGTCGGCATTATATACATCGGGCAGCACCATCCGCTGAATGGGGTATTTCGCATCAAACAGCTGACGGAAGATGCGCGCTACGCGGTCGGCAATCACCTTGTTGACAATCATCTCGCCCACATGCATCTGATTGTCGTAGTCCCAGTGCAAAGCGCGGATGTGTCGCAGATCGTTACGTCTGATATTGGGGTTCTCCTTATAAGTCTTTCCCTGCATGCGTGCCCACACATCATCGGGGATAGGTTCCGCAGCAAAGCATTTGTCCACACCTCCGTAGGCCGCAACGGCCTCTTGGCTGACAGTCTTTCCTGCCTGCCACTGGTCAAGAACCGTTGTGTCGGGTTTTCCTAAATAGTTGTCTTCTGAGAATGCCATAGTCACTAATCCGCCGCTGACAATCAGGATGGCGGCAAACATCCATAGTCTTGTATGTTTCATTTCGTTTATAAATAAACCTTACATTATTCTAATGGTATCTCTGGGTGCTGAACAGCCAAGGGCATTCCCTTCTGTGCAAGGTAGAACATGTATAGGATGACAGGTTTCGTACCGCGGTTCTCGCCGTGATGGATGGTGTTCACCATCTCTACGACGGCCTCGCCCTCATGTACCACCTTCTCTTTGCCGTCCTGACCGATGATGGTCAGTTCGCCCTGCACCAGCACACCATAGTTCATCACAGGGTGGTGGTGCCAACCCAACTTTTTTCCGGCTGGGAACACATACTTCACAGCCACCAGTTCCGGTCGGCCCTGCAGATAGTCAGGCAGTTCCACACCGTCCCAACTCTGCGAGGTACGGATCAGTTCTTCGCTCTTCACCTCTTGAGCCGTATTGTCAGAAAGTGCTTTCGTTGTTTTGCAGCCCGTCATAAAGGTCATTGTGCCGCAGGTCAGGATGGCGGCAAGCATCCAGTTTATCATCTTTTTCATTGCTTTGTTATTTTTTGTTTGATGGTCAATAATCACTATTCAGACTGCAAAAATACAACTTTTTTGCCAAATACCGTCGAAATTCGAAATATCTTTGTTCAGGCCAACCATGCATCTGTTATCTTTAAAGATGGCAATCATAATCTGGTTTTTATCATAAAACATACGAAAGAATTTGTCAAATACAGAAACTTTTTGTAACCTATGCTTTTACCTTGTAAAAGGTAAGGTTTTACCCTGCAAAAGCTATGCTTTTACCGCCTAAAACCTATGCTTTTGAAGAGTAAAAGCTAAGGTTTGACATTCATTTGACGTTTTACTTTATTTTTAGTTTTTTCGAATCAAAAGAGTATGGATAACTTATTGATTTTCATATTGTTATGTATTGTTATTTTAGTTTTTTACAACTTTTTGCTGAAAAATATTTTCAAGAGAAAATAAATAGAATATTTTTGGGGAAAACAATGTCAAAAACTAAAGATTTATTTGCAAAACACTGTCTATCAAACATTTATACATTTTGCAAGCTGCATGAAAAACTAAAAATTTTCTCAAAATAAAAAAGAGGATGTGCCTATTTTGACACACCCTCTTGTTATGAATGCTGTGGCTGATTAGAGGATGGTCTTTACAGCTTCGAGCATACCCTTTTCCTGAATCAGGTCGAGGTCTTTCTTTACCAATTCTGCAAGGCCCTTCACATTGTGGAGGTCTTCGCCCCAGATGAACTCTGCACCCAGCACTCCGTCGGTAACCTTCTGTGTGTCGCCGGTTGCCCAAAGTTCTTTCAGCAGGTCCATGATCTTCTGGTCGTCGTTCGGCACGATGTCAGCACCGTCGGCACGTTTGCCACCCTTATAATAGGTGATGATGGCTGCGAGACCGAAGACGAGTCCCTGTGGCAGTTCGCCCTTGCGCTCTAGATAAACCTTTACGCCTGGCAGGTCGCGTGCCTGGAACTTCGGGAAGCTGTTGAGCATGATAGATGTTACCTGATGGTCAACGAACGGGTTGTTGAAACGCTCCAGTACGTCGCCGGCAAACTGCTTCAACTCGTCCATTGGCAGGTTCAGGGTCTCCATCAGCTCCTCGAACTGTACCTTGTGGATGTACTTGCCTAATACCTCGTGGTTGCAAGCATCGCGAACGATGTCAACGCCAGAGAGATAGGAGACAGGAGAGAGTACGGTGTGGGGACCGTTGAGCAGGGTCACCTTACGCTCGTGGTATGGTTTCTCGCTCTCGGCGATGAGTACGTGCAGACCAGCTTTCTCTGCTGGGAACTCTGCGCGAAGCTCTTCGCAAGTCATATTCTCTGCCTTCTCGATAACCCAGAGGTGGAAGATTTCTGCCTGCACAACGAGGTTGTCTTTGTAGCCCACCTTCTCCTGAATTTCTGCAATCTCCTTGCGTGGGAATCCAGGTACGATACGGTCAACGAGGGTAGCGCAAACATAGTTGTATTTGGTGAACCACTCCTTGAATGCTTCATAGTCGGCACCCAGGTCTTCTTTCCACAGCTCGATGTACTTGTAGATACACTCCTTCAGATGGTGTCCGTTCAGGAAGATCAACTCGCAAGGCATGATAATCAAACCTTTCTTGGGGTCGCCGTTGAAAGTTTTGAAACGACGATAGAGCAGCTGAACGAGCTTACCAGGATAAGAAGATGCTGGTGCATCGGTAAACTTGCAAGTGTCGTCGAAAGCGATACCTGCCTCTGTGGTGTTGGAAATGACGAAACGAATCTCCGGCTGCTCAGCCAAAGCCATGAAAGCAGCATTCTGGCTGTAGGGGTTCAGTGCGCGGCTGATGACATCGATACGCTCCAGCGTATTGACAGCCTCACCGTTCTGGCGGCCCTGCAGATTGACGTGATAGAGACAGTCCTGACCATTGAGCCAGTCAACCATACCGCGCTCAATAGGCTGAACAACGACAACAGAACCGTTGAAGTTGGTCTTCTGGTCCATGTTCCATACAATCCAGTCAACAAATGCACGAAGGAAGTTACCTTCACCGAACTGGATAATCTTCTCAGGCATAACGCTCTTCGGCGCTGTCTGCTTGTTTAATGCTTTTAATTGTGCCATGATAATGTTTTAGTAAAAAATTTGTTTTTCTTGAATTTGGTGCAAAGATATATAAAAGTTGTGGGTTTTGTATGTGGGTTCAACACTTTTTTTTACGTAAACCTTTTCATTTTTGTTTTTTTTACCTTTGACCCTCATTCTTTACTCATGATGATAGGGTTCGCCTTTGATAATCGTACAGGCTCTATAGAGCTGTTCGGTGAAAATCAAACGCACCATCTGATGGGAGAAGGTCATCTTCGAAAGGGAAATCTGTTCGTTGGCACGCTGGTAAACGGCAGGGGAGAAGCCATAGGGACCGCCTACTACGAACATCAGACGCCGACAGGAAAGTTGTTTCTTTTCTATCCATGCAGCATATTCAACGCTACGGTATTCACGACCGTGTTCATCGAGAAGTACAACAGTATCTGTTTGTTGTATCTGCTTGAGTATCAGCTCACCTTCCCGTTCTTTTTGAAGTTCTTCTGAAAGGCTCTTGGTGTTCTTCAATTCAGGGATGACGGTGATGTGAAAAGGCATATAGTGATTGATGCGTTCCGTGTAGTCGTTGATGCCTGCCACGAAATGCTTGTTGATCGTTTTCCCAACTAATATCAGTTCTGTTTTCATTTGTTTGGTCGTTTAGGTGTTTGGTTATCTGGTCGTTTGGGGAACCATCCTTTCTCGACCCGTTTCTTTTGTGCAAACAGTTCACCGATAGACCAAAGCAGGCTGGCTCCCAAGACGCCCAGCAGGGATGAGACAATGACCTGTTCAATGCAGGCGGCGGCACCGATGCAGACGAGTCCGGTGATGAGAAATACCCACCAAAGTTTGGTGCCTGTATAATATTCAGTTTTGATGACCAACGGGTGAAAAAGCCCTATTATAATAAAGGTGGAAACGGCAATAATGATGCCTGTAAAGTGCAGTTCCATTCTCATTTTGATTATTTTGCGCACAAAAATACAAAAAAATAGTTCAATTCTTTGCAAGAATCAAATAAAATTTACTAACTTTGTCGCAAATATAGCTATTAACGTAACATATAACTTTATTTGTTTATTATGGAAAATAACGCAGCACTTATTGCTCAATGTGAAGAAAGAGCGAAGCAATGGTTGTCTCCATCGTTTGATGAGGAGACCCGTAAAGCCGTACAGGCAATGTTGGATAATGAGGACAAGACAGAACTTATCGATGCATTTTATCGTGATCTGGAGTTTGGTACTGGTGGTCTCCGTGGTATCATGGGAGCAGGTACAAACCGTATGAACAAGTACATCGTGGGTATGGCTACGCAGGGATTTGCCAACTACATCAAGAAGGCATTCCCAGGCAAGCAATGCTCAGTAGTTGTTGGTCACGACTGCCGTAACAACGGACGTATGTTCGCTGAGACTGTAGCCGACATCTTCTCGGCTAACGGCATCAAGGTGTATCTGTTTGAGAGCCTCCGCCCGACACCTGAGATTTCATTCGCCATCCGTCAGTTAGGTTGTCAGGCTGGTGTGAATGTCACCGCATCTCACAACCCACGTGAGTATAACGGTTACAAGGCTTACTGGGATGACGGTTCACAGGTACTTACCCCACACGACGTTGGTATCATCGGCGAAGTCGAGAAGGTAACAATCGGCGACGTGAAGTGGGAAGCCAACAAGGAACTGATTATTCCGATCGGTGGCGAGATGGACTGGGATTACATCCAGGCAGTGAAGGAAGCGATGGTTGACCAGGATGTCATCCTGCGCCAGAAGGACCTCAACATCGTTTATTCTCCAATGCACGGAACAGGTCGTGTGATTATTCCGATGGCATTGCGTTCTTGGGGCTTCCAGAATATCCACGTTGTTCCTGAGCAGATGATTATCGACGGCAACTTCCCAACGGTTGTTTCTCCGAACCCAGAGAATGCCGAGGCGATGACCTTGGGTATGAAGTTGGGTACCAAACTCAATGCCGACCTGGTGATTGCTTCTGACCCCGATGCCGACCGTCTGGCTATCGTTTGCCGCAACTCAAAAGGCGAATGGGAGATTATCAATGGTAACCAGACCTGTATGATGTTCTCTTGGTATATTATTGCCAAC
>CADCPZ010000059.1 GCA_902803475.1 uncultured Prevotellaceae bacterium | reverse complement strand
TTATACCAGAACGACAGGTTGAAGAACACGCCGAACATGATTTCTGCTGCCATCACGATGGGAACGATGCGCAACCCTTCCCAGTAGCTTCTGCCGACAAGATACCGCAGCACATCCATGTATCCGATGACCACCAGGAAAGCCAGCAGCGTGAAAATCAGGTAGTATTTCATCGCGACGGCGTAAGTCTCTTTCTGGTCTTTCTCCTTTGACTTGCTGAACACAAACGGTTCGTAGGCATAGCGGAAAGCCTGGGTAATCATCACCATGATCATCGCAATCTTGATGCAGGCACCATAGATGCCAAGCTGGGCGCGCGCCTCTTCCACGGAGCCGTCAAAGAAGTATGGGAACAGGATTTGTGAGGCAGCTTGGTTCAGCTGTCCTGCCAATCCCATCACCAATAACGGCCAGGTGTAGGAAAGCATACGTTTGCAGGTAGCCATATCGAAACCGAAGCGGATGCCTTTCAGTTCCTTCCAGAGCATCAGCAACGTTGCCACCGAGCATACCATATTGATATAGAACACCCATACCACATCCAGTTGGAAACCGTCCTCGTAGATACCGAACGGATTCAATTTCAGAGCCGGCAGGACGATGAGGTACAGCACGTTCAGGATGATGTTCAGCGAGATATTGAAGATTTTCAGCGAGGCAAACTTCACGGGCTTGTGCACATACCGCAGATAGGCAAACGGTATCGCCATGAAGGCATCGACGGCAACGGTGAAGAACATCACCCACACATATTCCGGATGATCGCCGTATTCCATCGCGTTGGCTATCGGCTGCAGGAACACAGAGATGACCACCGCAAAGGCGATAGAGGTCATCAGCACCAGTCGCAGCGTGGTGGCATAGACTTTCTCAGGATTCTCCCCGTCCTTGCTCATGAAACGGAAGAAGGTGGTCTCCATACCGTAGGTGAGCAGGATGATGAGCAAAGAGATATAGGCATAGACATTGGTGATGATACCATACTGTCCGCCTGCGGCATTGAATTTTGCCGTTTGGATGGGCACAAGCCAGTAGTTGATGAATCGTGCAACGATACTGCTCAGCCCGTAGATGGCCGTATCTTTGGCCAACGACTTCAGATTTGTCATGTAAAAGTTTCTTCTTTTTGTGCGCCAAAATTACGATAAAAAAATGAAAGAAGAAAAAAAACACGGGAAAATGAAGCATCATCGACATTTTTTATTATTTTTGCAGCGAATACTACAACATAGACATGAATCGACTCCTAACCATTCTATGTGCCACGATGATGTCAACGACGACTTCATGGGCACAGACAACCGACCAAGAGATTGCTAATGCCTGGCATGATATGCAGGTGAACGAAATCAACCGGCTGCCGCTGCATACCGATTTTTCCGCTGCCGGCCTACAGCTGTCGCTCAATGGTGACTGGCGCTTCCATTGGGTGGCCGATGCTGACCAGCGACCTCAGGACTTCTACCGCACCGACTATGACGACAGCGAGTGGGCACAGATGAAGGTGCCCGGCATCTGGGAGGTCAACGGTTATGGCGATCCCGTTTATGTGAACATCGGTTTCGCTTGGCGCGGACACTTCAAAAACAATCCGCCGGAAGTGCCTGTGAAAGACAACCATGTGGGCACATACCGCAAAAAAATAACGATTCCATCGGATTGGGACGGTCGTCAGGTCATCGCCCACTTCGGAAGTGTCACCTCATGTATCTATCTGTATGTCAACGGACAGTTTGCGGGTTATGCCGAAGACTCGAAGGTGGCAGCAGAGTTTGATATCACACCTTATCTGAAGAGCGGTGAGAACCTCTTTGCCTTTCAAGTGTTCCGCTGGTGCGACGGTTCCTATTGCGAGGACCAGGACTTCTGGCGGCTGAGCGGTGTGGCTCGCGACTGCTTCCTGTATAGTCGCGCCAAAGAGAACCACCTCGACGATATCCGCATCACCACCGGCCTTTCCGACGACTATCAGAACGGCATCCTCCAGATAGAAACAAAGACCACCGGCAAGGTGAAGGTCGAGCATACGCTCTATGATGCGGAGGGGAAGAACGTGGGAGCGAAGGAACGAAGGAACGTGGGAACGAAGGAGCAAATTCTCAATTCTCAATTCACACTTCCCAATTGCAACAAGTGGTCGGCAGAGACACCTTATCTATATACATTGGTCACCACCGTCAAGAAAGGCAAGCAGGTGCTTGAAACCATTTCACAGAAAGTGGGCTTCCGCCGTGTGGAAATCAAAGACCATCAGCTGTTGGTCAACGGGCAACCCATCCTCATCAAGGGTGTTGACCGTCACGAGATGGACCCCGATGGTGCATATCTCGTCAGTCGGGAACGCATGATAGAAGATATCCGGTTGATGAAACAGTTCAATATCAATGCGGTGCGTACCAGCCACTATCCCAACGACCCGCAATGGTACGACCTCTGCGACGAATACGGACTGTATGTCTGTTCGGAAGCGAACGTAGAGAGTCATGGTTTCGGCTACAAAGACACATCGGAAGCAAAGAAACCGCAGTTTGCCCGTCAGATTATGGAGCGCAATCAGCACCATGTGGCATCGAAATACAATCACCCCAGCATCATCACGTGGAGTATGGGCAACGAGACCGTTGACGGGCCGAACTTCACCGCCGTCTTCGACTGGATTCGTGCGCAGGACAAGAGTCGGCCTATTCAGTTCCATCCCACCCGCAAAGGACCCAACACCGATATCTTCTGTCCGATGTATATGAGTCATGACGAGTGCGAGAAATATGCCACTTCATCGGCACCCGAAGACCAGCGACCGCTGATACAATGTGAATACAGTCATGCAATGGGCAACTCATCGGGTGGTCTCAAAGACTATTGGGACCTGATACGGCAATATCCGAAATACCAGGGAGGCTTCATCTGGGACTTCGTCGATCAGGGCTTGCACCGCCAGCCGCTCACCGCAGAGCAGCAGTCGCAGCTCGCACAAATCAAACGACACCTTTCGTTGGGAGGCATTTCCGCCATCTATCCGCATATAGAATACACCTATGGCGGCGACTACAACGACTACGACCCGTCAGACAATAATTTCAACTGCAACGGACTCGTTTCGCCCGATCGTGTGCCGAGTCCGCAGATGTATGAGGTGGGCTACTGCTATCAGAACATCTGGGTAACGTCGGTGAATGCAAACAAAGGTACTGTACACGTAAAGAACGAGAACTTCTTCCGCGACCTCAGCAATATCCAGATGGAATGGACGCTGGTGTGCGACGGAGAGCCACAGGGCAGCGGCACCATCGACCATCTTGACATTGCGCCACAGCAGACAGCAGAGATAGCGGTACCCTTCGATGAGTTCGTGTTCTTCGGAGAACCCTTCCTGAACATCGAGTTCCGACTGAAAGAAGCAGAGCCGCTGATGGAAAAAGGACAACTCGTTGCCTATGCCCAGTTGCCCATTCAGCGGTTTGGCGACATCATGAAAAAACGTCCGGACGTACCCTTATGGAAGTCCGCAGAACCGAAGTACAGACCTTCTGCTAAAGACGAAGCGTTGGTCGTCAGCGGCGGCGATGCGACAAAAGATGCCGCTTTCACACTCGTTTTCTCGAAACAAACAGGTTTCCTGCAGTCGTGGGAGTACAACCACCAGCAGCTGTTGGGACAGGGAGGAACGCTCAAACCGAACTTCTGGCGGGCACCTACCGACAATGATATGGGTGCCGGTCTGCAGCAGAAAAATGCCGTTTGGAAACAGCCGAAGCTCGAACTCACCGACCTCTATCTGGAAAAGATATCCGGCTTCCGTCAAAAAGTCGTTGCCACCTATCACATGCCAGAGACCGCTTCCCAGCTCACCCTCACTTATGAGCTGTCGGAAAACGGTGAGATGATGGTCACCGAGCAGTTGAAGGCCTCCGACCAGCAAGCTGTTCCCGACCTGTTCCGCTTCGGTATGTTGATGCAGTTGCCCTATACGATGGACCAGAGCAAATATTATGGTCGCGGACCCGTAGAAAACTATATCGACCGTCATGTGTCCCAGTTGCTCGGTATCTACCAGCAGTCCGCCGACGAACAATTCTATCCCTACATCCGTCCGCAGGAAACAGGCACGAAGAGCGATATCCGTTGGTGGCAGCAAGTTGATGCCAACGGTACAGGTATCCTCGTTCATGCACAAGACAAACCATCCTTCTATGCCTCTGCCCTGCATTACGACCAAGAGCAGCTCGACGATGGAGAGCAGAAAGACCAGCGCCATCCTACCGACCTGCAGCCTTCCCGCTATACCAATCTGTTCATCGACAGCGAACATGCGGGAGTCGGCGGCATCAACAGTTGGGGCGAACCACCGCTGGAGAAGCACCGCATACACTATGGTGATAAAACTTTCATCTTCACCCTCAAACCTGTGAGGGGGGAGTGAGCGGATCCTACCTTTGAAGCTTCGCTTCGAAGATAGGCTGCATCTCGGAAATGAAAATAATTCTAATATTTGCACTATCTTTGAAGCTTCGTCGAATAATCGTACCTTTGAGGCTGCGCCTCGAAGATAGGCTGCATCTCGGAAATGAAAATAATTCTAAAATTATTTTGCATTTCTCTCGATTTGCACTATCTTTGTCGCCGGAAAGGGGCATTAGCTCATCTGGCTAGAGCGTTTGACTGGCAGTCAAGAGGTGACGAGTTCGAGTCTCGTATGCTCCACATACAACGACTTTAGGGTTTCGCCTTAAAGTCGTTGTTGTTTAAAAAAACTTGGTTGTTTGGAGGTATTTACAAAAGATTTTGTATTTTTGCACAGATTATGATTCTGAAATACGATGTATTGGTAATCGGAGGAGGTCACGCCGGCTGTGAAGCAGCTACTGCTGCTGCCAACATGGGGGCGAAGACCTGTCTGGTGACGATGGACATGAACAAGATCGCACAGATGTCGTGCAATCCCGCTGTAGGCGGCATTGCCAAAGGACAGATTGTGCGCGAAATAGATGCCTTGGGCGGCTATATGGGACTGGTGACAGATGCCACAGCGATACAGTTTCGTATGCTAAACCGCTCAAAAGGACCTGCTGTATGGAGTCCGCGTGCCCAATGCGACCGCGAGAAATTTATCTGGGAATGGCGCCGTGTGCTCGACCAAACAGAAAACCTCGATATCTGGCAAGACCAGGCAGAAGAGCTTCTGGTTGAAACAGTGCAACAACAAAAACGCGTCATCGGCGTGAAAACCATCTGGGGAGTAGAGTTACAAGCCAAAAGTATTGTCATCACCGCAGGCACGTTCCTGAATGGTTTGTTACACGTTGGACGCAAGCAGATTCCTGGTGGACGAATTGCAGAGCCTACTGTAAGAAACTTTACAGAAAGTATTACCGTTCATGGCATTACAACCAGTAGAATGAAGACGGGAACACCTGTTAGAATTGATAAAAAATCTGTACACTTTGAAGACCTTGAGATACAGGAAGGAGAAAGCGACTATCATCAGTTTTCGTATATGGGACCCCATCGGGTGCTGAAACAACTGCCCTGTTGGACCTGCTATACGAACAAGGCTGTTCACGACACGCTACGGGGAGGACTCGCAGACTCTCCCCTCTTCAACGGACAGATTCAAAGTACAGGACCTCGCTACTGTCCCAGCATCGAGACGAAGCTGGTGACTTTTCCTGATAAAGACCAGCATCCGCTGTTTTTAGAACCAGAGGGTACCGATACAAACGAGATGTATCTGAATGGTTTCTCTTCCAGTATGCCTATCGATGTGCAGCTGAATGCCATTCACCATATTCCCGCCCTTCGCGATGCAAAGATATACCGTCCTGGTTATGCGATAGAATACGACTATTTCGACCCCACGCAACTGAAGCATACACTGGAGTCGAAGGTTGTTGACGGTCTCTTCTTTGCTGGTCAGGTAAACGGAACAACAGGCTATGAGGAAGCAGGCGGACAAGGTACTGTTGCGGGCATCAATGCTGCACTGTACGCTGGTGCTGCTGGCGCCGCCAGCACGACAACAGATGCGACCTTTGTGATGAAGCGAGACGAGTCGTATATAGGTGTGCTTATCGACGACTTGGTAACCAAAGGTGTTGACGAACCTTATAGAATGTTTACCTCCAGAGCGGAATTCAGAATCCTGTTGCGTCAAGACGATGCTGACGCACGACTGACAGAACGTGCCTATCAGATAGGTCTTGCCAGTCGCAAACGCTACGACTGGTGGATAGAGAAGAAGGAACGGATTGACCAGATTATCCAATTCTGTGAACAAACATCCGTCAAACCCAAATATATCAACGGCTATCTGGAGGCATTGGGCACTACCCCACTCCACGGATCGGTAAAGATTACAGACCTGATTGCACGTCCGCAAGTAAACTTCCAAAACCTCAGCGAACAGCTACCCATATTAAAAGAGGTGTTGCTTGCATCACCCAACAGGACGGAAGAAATTGCAGAAGCGGCAGAAATCAAACTGAAATACAAAGGATATATCGATCGCGAACGACTCTTCGCTGAGAAGATGCACCGTCTGGAAGATATCAAAATCAAAGGACGCTTCAATTATGCAAGCATCCACGACCTGTCAACAGAATGCCGACAGAAGCTGGAACGTATTCAACCAGAGACCATCGCTCAGGCAAGCCGCATTCCGGGTGTAAGCCCAAGTGACATCAATGTGCTGCTGGTGTTACTCAGACGATAATCATCCGCATGACAATACACATCTGCTACTAATCATGCAGATGTTTCACGTGAAACAAATATCATGTTTAACCATCTATAACTTACTGAAAATGAACAAGCAGTTACTATTAGACAACCTTAGATGCATTCCCGATTTTCCACAAAAGGGAATCAATTTCAGAGATGTGACAACCCTCTACCAGAATGGCGAGTGTTTAAAAGAAATGACAGATGCCCTTTATGAACTATACAAGGATAAAGGCATCACCAAGATTGTGGGTATAGAGAGTCGAGGCTTTATCATGGCGAGTGCACTGGCCACCCGCTTGGGTTGCGGTGTCGTCTTAGCCAGAAAACCAGGAAAGCTTCCCTACACCACCATCAAGGAATCGTTCTCGAAAGAATATGGTGTCGATACGATTGAAATGCACATCGACTCCATCACCCCAGAAGATGTTGTTTTGATTCACGACGACTTATTAGCTACTGGCGGAACAGCAAAAGCAGCTTACAAACTGGTTCAGAATTTCCATCCGAAGAAGATATACATCAACTTCATTATCGAAATCACGGATGAAGGATTGCACGGAAGAGATGAATTTGAAGACGTAGAAGTTACCACCTTGATCACGACATAAGAAAGAAAACAACTCAGCTACTATTACCTCGACAACGAGGGAATTCATTTGTTCCACGTGAAACAAAAACTTCGGAAACACCTTTAAACAAAGGAATTAAGATGAAACGGGAAGACGACGACAAACGGTTGGCACACTTGCGAAACATTGTTGCAAGTTTACCACATAAGCCAGGCACCTATCAATATTATGATGAAAACCACACCATCATTTATGTAGGGAAAGCAAAGGACTTAAAGAACCGTGTGTCGTCGTATTTCCATAAAGAGGTTGATCGGTTTAAAACAAAAGTGCTGGTTAGCAAGATTTGGGATATTAGTTATTCGATTGTCAATTCAGAAGAAGATGCATTGTTGATAGAAAACGAATTGATTAAACAATACCAACCCAAATACAACGTGATGCTGAAAGACGGAAAAACCTATCCCAGCATTTGTATCACGAAAGAATATTTCCCACGTATATTCAAAACCAGAACGATTCATAAAAAAACCGGTACATATTATGGACCGTATAGTCATATTGGTTCAATGTACGCCATTCTGGAATTGATACAGAAATTGTATAAACCGCGTACTTGTCGTTTTCCCATTACAAAAGAAGGAATCGAACAGGGAAAATACAAAGCCTGCTTGGAATATCATATTCATAACTGTGAAGGACCGTGTATCAACAAACAAAGTTATGAAGATTATCAGCGGAATATCGCGCAAGCAAGAGAAATCCTGAAAGGAAATACGAGAGAAATCGGGAAAGCAATCTTTCAGGAAATGCAGAAAAAAGCGGAAGAACTGCAGTTTGAAGAAGCCGAAATCCTAAAGAAACGATACCTTTTACTCGAAAATTTCGTTGCTAAAAGTGAGGTTGTTAGCCATACGATCGATGATGTTGATGTTTTCAGTATCACCGATGATGATATTCAAAAGAACGCATACATCAATTACATACACGTTAAAAACGGAGCCATCAATCAGAGTTTTACTTTTGAATACAAACGAAAACTCGATGAAACGGATGAAGAACTCCTGACGGTTGCTATTCCAGAAATACGAAAACGCTTCCAAAGTGATGCGAAAGAGCTGATAGTTCCGTTTGAAATGGAATGGAAACTGAAAGACGTTACCTTCCTGATTCCACAAAGAGGTGACAAGAAGAAGTTGTTGGAATTATCAGAGATGAATGGTAAACAATATAAGTTCGACCGATTAAAACAGGCAGAAAAGCTGAATCCTGAACAGAAACAAACTCGATTGATGAAGGAATTGCAAGAGAAACTACATCTTTCCAAACTACCTTATCATATCGAATGTTTTGATAATTCCAATATATCCGGTACAGATGCTGTTGCAGGATGCGTTGTCTTTAAAGGGATGAAACCATCGAAAAAGGACTATCGCAAATACATAATCAAAACTGTTGAGGGTCCCGATGATTACGCCAGTATGCAGGAGGTTGTGGGAAGGCGCTATAGCCGAATGATTGAAGAGGGTACTCCCCTACCCGATTTGATTATCACAGATGGCGGAATCGGACAAATGAACGTAGTTAGAGAGGTTATCGAAGACCAGTTAAAGCTGTCTATTCCGATTGCTGGATTAGCCAAAGATAATCGTCATAGAACCAATGAACTGTTGTACGGATTTCCGCCACAAGTCGTAGGATTAAAAACCGATAGCGAGCTGTTTCATCTGCTGACACATATTCAGGACGAAGTACACCGCTACGCGATATCATTCCATCGTGATAAAAGGTCTAAACATGCCTTACACTCCGTCTTAGAAGAGGTGAAAGGCATCGGTCCCAAGACACAGGAGGAACTCATCAAGAAATTAAAGAGCGTAAAACGCATACAAAGCGCTGATTTACAAACACTTATATCTATTATTGGAGCATCAAAAGGAAAAGTTGTCTATCAATTTTTTCATCCAAATGATTTGGATATCAAATAATTATCGTATCTTTGTAAACTGAGAAACATTGATGAAGCCATGAAAATCGTGATACAAAGAGTCACACATGCCAGCGTAACCATTAACGGAAGCGTAAAAAGCCAAATCGGAAATGGCTTTCTGCTGTTGTTGGGCGTTGCCGATGGGGACACAAAGGAAGACGCAGACTGGCTGGTGAAGAAGGTGGTTGGATTGCGCGTCTTCGACGATGAGAATGGTGTGATGAACCGCAGTATCATGGATGTTGACGGAGAAATACTCGCCATTAGCCAGTTTACACTGCTGGCGAGCTATAAGAAAGGTAACCGTCCCAGCTATATCCATGCTGCCAAACACGAAATATCCATCCCGTTATACGAGTATTTCTGTCAGAAACTCCGTGAGGAAACGGGTAAAGACATCGGTACAGGAGAATTTGGCGCTGATATGAAGGTGGAACTGCTTAACGACGGACCTGTCACCATCTGTATGGATACGAAGAGGAAGGAATAGGAGACCCACCCCTACCCCTCCCTGTTAAGGGAGGGAGCAAAAAACGATAGATAGATAAATAAAATGACAATCAAAGAAGCGCAACAACAAGTAGATCAGTGGATTCAAGAATATGGAGTCCGCTATTTCTCTGAACTCACGAATATGGCTGTATTAACAGAAGAAGTGGGTGAATTGGCGCGCGTCATTGCCCGACAATATGGCGATCAGAGTTTTAAGGCGGGTGAACAGCCTAACCTTGGTGAAGAGATGGCCGATGTGCTATGGGTGCTGATTTGTTTGGCTAATCAAACGGGCATCGACCTAACGGAAGAGTTAAAGAAAAGCTTTGAAAAGAAAACAAAACGCGATAAAACCAGGCATTTAAATAATGAGAAACTTAAATAAAATCAGTATTAGTAACTTAAAACCTTAGTATTATGGCAGAAAAAGAGTGGAAGAGCAAGATTGAACAGGCTCTTAGCAAGTACAACTGCGAAGTAAACGATGCAGAAGTTGCTGCAGCAGTGAAGAAAATCATTGAAGAGAAAGTACCAGAGAACAACACCGATGAGGTAAAACGCTTCATGTTTGGTAGCATCTGTCTGACGACCCTTACTACCGTCGATTCAGCAGAGAGTGTACTGCAACTGGTTGAAAAGGTCAACAAGTTTGCTCACGAATATCCTGCTATGCCGCATGTAGCAACCGTCGTAACCTACCCTCGTTTCGCTAAACTCGTGGCTCAGTCACTCGAAGTAGATGGCGTTATTCCAACCGTTGTCAGCGGTGCCTTCCCTTCCTCACAGGCACTTTTGGAAATCAAAGTAGCAGAAACAGCTATGGCTATTCGTGATGGTGCTACAAACGTTGATATCGTGATGCATGTCGGTGAATTCCTTGCTGGTGACTATGAGACCGTCTGCGAGGAAATCCAGGAGCAGAAAGCTGCCTGCGGCGACGTGCCGATGAAGGTGATTCTGGAAACTGGCGACCTGCGCAACGGATCAGAGATTAAGATTGCATCTCTCCTGTCTATGTATGCTGGTGCTGACTATATCAAGACCTCAACAGGTAAGGAAAAGGTTAGTGCAACACCTGAAGCGGCATATATCATGTGTCAGGCTATCAAGGAATACTACGATGAAACCGGCATAATGATTGGTTTAAAGCCCGCTGGCGGCATCAATACCGTAACGGATGCATTGACCTACTACACCATCGTTAAAGAGGTCCTGGGCGAAAAATGGCTCACCAACTACTATTTCCGCTTGGGCACCAGCCGTTTGGCCAACCTCATTCTAAGCGATCTGGAAGGAAAAGAAGTGAAATTCTTCTAATCTCCTACCCTATTCTATCAAACAAAATCGGCTATGCAAGCAACTTACATAGCCGATTTTTTATGTTCGAATAAATCTACAAACTTCGTTGTATGACATAATCCAAATAGGCTTGAAGCGATTGGCACATCGTAGCATCTTGGATGCGTGTATCTATAAACCGCTGAGCATCATGATGAAAATCACGCATCCGCTGTTCTGCATAAGCAATACCCCCCTTTTCTTTCGCAAATTGAACTAAAATAGCGATTTCATCGGAAGTTATCGTGCCCTGTTTTACTTTCTTTGCAAGCTGATTCATTGCATCATCATGTTCATGAGTAAGCGCATAAATAACGGGCAACGTCAACTTACCTTCAGCCATATCATTGCCTGTAGGTTTACCTATTTCGTTAGAATCATAGTAGTCGAAGATATCGTCACGAATCTGGAAAATCATACCGATATTCTGACCAAATTTCCGAGCCTGCTGGACGTCTTCTTCAGAGGCCCCTGCCGACAACGCTCCAATACCTGCGCAAGTTTCAAACAACGCTGCTGTCTTACGCTTGATAACCTGTAAATAATCCTCTTCAGATATATCTTTACGGCTGATATTCGTCAGTTGAAGGATTTCACCATCTGAAAGCGTACGGCCCAACTGTGCCATATCACGTACTATGCGATCTGAATGGGTATAAGAAACTGACAACAAGGCTGTAGAAAGGATGTAATCACCCACTAAAACAGCCACCTTATTATCATAGTTAGCATTTACGGAAGCCTGTCCACGACGTTCATCACTTTCGTCAACAACATCATCATGCACTAAAGAAGCCGTGTGTAACAGTTCCAAACCAACAGCGGCATGCTGTGTTACTTTTGTTATCTGTCCGAAACTCTTTGCCAACAACAAGATAAGGATAGGACGCATACGCTTGCCACCTCGCTGTCTAATATGCTGAAGTGCTTGCGATAACAAACCTTCTTCGTGAGACAACGCGGTGTTGAATAGTTCGGTGAATTCGGACAATTCTGCTTCTATTGGTTCTATAATCTGAGAAGGAAAATCCATGTTTTCTTGAAATTTGTGACAAATTTAAGCATTTTATCGGGAAATATGCCAAAATTTTCGTAATTTTACGCATTCAAAACCGAATTAAGATGGACAAACTGTTTTTATTTGACGCTTACGCACTGATTTATCGGTCTTATTATGCCTTTATCAAGAACCCGCGTATCAACTCCAAAGGTCTGAATACATCAGCTATTCTGGGCTTCTGCAACACCCTCCACGAGATACTCTCCAAAGAGAATCCGACACATATCGGTGTTGCTTTCGATCACGGGAAAACCTTCCGTCATGATGCTTTTCCTGAATATAAAGCACAACGCGAAGAAACACCAGAAGATATCCGCGCCTCTATACCTATTATCAAAGAACTTCTGAGTGCATTCCACATCCCTATTCTTCAGGTTGACGGCTTCGAAGCAGACGATGTAATCGGCACTTTGGCATTAAAAGCTGGTGCGGGTGGTGTTGAAACATACATGCTGACACCAGACAAAGATTATGGTCAGTTGGTACGTGATAATGTATTCCAATTCCGTCCACGACACGGTGGCGGTTACGAAAAGATGGGACCGAAAGAGGTTTGTGAAAAATATGGCATCGAAAATACCAATCAGGTAATCGACCTTCTGGCATTGATGGGTGACAGTTCTGATAACTTCCCCGGCTGTCCTGGTGTGGGTGAAAAGACTGCTGTGAAACTAATCAACGAATTTGGCAACATCGACAACCTGTTGAACCATACCGATCAGGTGAAAGGAAAATTACGTGAGAAAGTGGAAAATGCGATCGACGATATCAAGATGTCGAAGTTCCTCGCCACCATCCGAACAGATGTTCCTGTCGAACTGAATCTTGATGAATTGAAAGTAAGT
>CADCPZ010000058.1 GCA_902803475.1 uncultured Prevotellaceae bacterium | reverse complement strand
TCGGCACTTATACCATCAAGATTGAGAAAGGTAGTGTAACCAATAGTAATGTGACATTCGTTGATGGCACTCTGACGGTTACAAAAGCCCCGCTGACGATTACGGCAAATTCGTACACAAGGAAAAAAGGCGTGGCCAATCCGACATTCGAAGTAACGTATAGCGGTTTCAAGAATGGGGAAACAGAGTCAGTCTTGACAAGAAAGCCCACCATCAGCTGCTCTGCAACGACAAGCAGCAACGTGGGAACATACAATATCACAGTCTCTGGAGCACAGGCGCAGAACTATGACATTTCTTACGTTAACGGAACGCTAACCATTACCGAGGAAGACATAGCGAGATTTACCAAGGACGGCATTTCGTATGTCTGCACCACATCCACTTCGTCGGCAACCGTCGAAGCGGTGGATAATAGTCTGCAAATTGTAGATATCCCGGCTTCTGTTTCCTATAACGGGAAGACCTATCAGGTGACGTCGTTGACCAGTGGGATATTCGCCGGACGCACTTTCGGCTACGTGTCGCTACCATCGACAATTACATCCATCGGATATACTACTTTCAGCAACAGCACATTAGGCGCTCTTATATGGAACGCTAACCGTTCGCTATCTTCCAGTGTCTTCAGCTACATGGCGATGCCTGTCAATGCCAACTTCTTGCTGTATGTTAATTCGCAGTCGTATGCACCATCGAATGTTGCCAACGTTGTCGTAGGTTCCACAGCCAGAAGTATCACTTTGGTAGATGCTACAAACACGAGGTTCTATTGCCCGAAGTCATTCACTGCCGGAACAGTGTCATATACCCACAATTACAGCATGAAGACTGGCGGTAACGGTAAGGGATGGGAGACCATCGCTCTGCCTTTCGACGTTCAAAGGATAGAACACAATTCGAAGGGAGTACTTACGCCCTTCAGCAGCTATCAAGATGAGGCTACCCAGCGCCCGTTCTGGCTATACGAACTGGGAAGCAGCGGATTCAGGAAGGCATCTGCCATCAAAGCGAACACACCTTATATTATATCGATGCCAAACGACTCGAAGTATGACAGCGAGTATATCCTGACAGGCAACGTGACATTCTCTGCCTCAAACGCCACCATTAAGGAAACGGACTATCTGGAGATGCCGAGTTCCAGCGGGAAAAGGTTCGTTCCGGCTTTCTCTGTAGTTGAGAAATCGTCTTCAATATATGCATTGAATGTGAGCAATAGCTTTGTTTACAATTCTTCTTCGTATGACGATGGCAGCAGGTTCATCAGTAACTTGAGGATGGTATATCCCTTTGAGGCTTATATGACATCGAGCTCTGCCATGAGCAAAACCATCAGTATAGAGTTTGAGAACGGAGCAACAGGAATTGAGGAAATGCTTATCACAGGTGAAGGTGACGATGTGGTAAAGGTGTATTCTCTCGACGGTCAGTTGCTTATCAACTCTACCCGTAGCGACTGGGAGTCTCACAGGCAGCTGCTACCCGCAGGTGTGTATATTTTGAATGGTAGAAAAGTAGTAGTGAAGTGAAATGAAGGGGGAATGGATTGATGTCAAATCTGATAGGGTTACATCAGTACATTCACAATAATAGAATTTAAGAACTCTGATAAAATAAAAACCATATTACAATGAAAAAAAGAATAACTATTTTGTTTTTCTGCTGTTTGCTTTTTCAGCAGAACTCTTTCTCTCAAGAAAGAAGTTTCCTTAGATGGATTAAGGGATATGCATCGTGGAACCCATCCACGTTTGTCGTCAATGGTGGTGACAACGTATCGTTTACAGGTGTATCAACAGGTGTTGGTATAGGTTTTTCTCTTAGTAAATCAGTTCCATTCTGTTTGGAAGTCAGTCCGAATTTTCAAGTATCATTTAAGAAATTGAATAAGGGCGGTATTTCTCATATACCAGGTAAATTCAGTATGTTTTCTCTAAAATTGCCTGTTAATCTTTTATACGAATTGGAATTGAAAGACGGTTTGTCAATAATCCCTTACGTGGGAATATATGCACGTGGAAACATTGTGGGTGAACTTAATGCAGATGATGACTGGTATGGCACTGTAAATGTTTTCAGTGAAAGTGAAGTTGGCGAAGAGAATGTTTTTAAGCGTTTTCAAGTTGGTGCACATGCAGGAATTAACCTTCGGATAGCCAAAAGGTTCGACGTAGGAGTTTCTTACGATCAGGACTTTAATGAAATAACGAAAGATGTTAAGACACGGTCGCTAAATGTTTCACTTTCCTATTATTTTAAGAAATAAAGACAGTGGCATGGGGACAGGTTTGATTCCTTATTATAGGTAGTTCTTTCAATTTTGTACCTATATATGATTACGACAGCAGCCATCTACTCCAAGTGAAGTGCGTGGTTGCTGTTTTGTTTACTAGGATTTTTTAAGTTGAGGGTTCGAGGCTTTTAGAAGAGAGTGGTGAATTAATGTTCTCTCGCGCACGCGCGCATGAGTAATTCTTTCAAAAAAAATGCCACTTTGCCACTTGACCTGTGTTTATCGGGGTTTGCGTGGTGGCATTATGGTGGCATTAGTGGCATTTTCGGGCGAATCTTTGTGGGAATTTCATGCTGAAATTTGGTTTTTCACGGTGTTTTTTGAGCAAATAAATGAAAAAGTGCAGAACTTTGGCACTAGTAGTGCAAATAGGTTGCACTTTTAGTGCCGATAGGCTGCACTATTTTAATTGATGGGTTTTTGCTGAGTGATTAGAGTCTAATTAATCGGCAAAGGCCTATTGGGGAGCCCACCCTTCCCCTCCCAAAGGGAGGGAATCATCGGGTGATTGTGATGAAACTGACATGATAGTGCAGTTTCATCTGCATCAGACTGAATGTTAATGGTTTATAAGCGAGTGAAAGTGTGAAACTGTTTTTCGTGAACTCAAGTTGCGAAAGTATGAAATTTTATCATTCCGTCGCGCTCTTCCAGGCGTTGTTCTTTTATGAGCTGTGCGATGGCATTGTCGAGAACGGCATCGATGCGACTGCCACGGTGACTGAATCCCAGCAGCTGGGCGGCCACGCGCTTCAGGTCGTCGGCAGGCAAT
>CADCPZ010000057.1 GCA_902803475.1 uncultured Prevotellaceae bacterium | reverse complement strand
TTTCATAACGCTTTTTAGTGAAGAGTGAAGAGTGAAGAGTGAAGAATTTGCTCCTGCATTTTTCTTTCTGACTTCATACGTTCACTCGGTTAATACTTTAATTATCTTTTCTCTTATTATATATTGGAAGAACTCAGACTGAAAAGTTCAATGTGCATACCTAAGGCGGCAGCAAATTCTTCACTCTTCACTCTTCATTCTTCACTTTTTTAAGCCCAACCGAGGGTTCTCATATAGAGTTCGCGTATCCATGCACCTACCTTCACCCAGGTAATCTGGTCAACCTCTTTCTTTCCTTCCTCCTGGAGATAGCGGAAGAGGCTTTCGTTGTGACAGATGGAATACATGGCATCGGCCAAGGCGTGGATGTCCCAGTAGTCAACCTTGATACAGTTGGTCAGGATTTCGGCGCAACCACTCTGCTTGGAGATGATTGACGGCGTTCCACATTGCATAGCCTCCAGCGGAGAGATACCGAACGGTTCGCTGACCGACGGCATGACATAGACATCGGAGTCTTTCAGACATTCATATACCTGCTTGCCGCGCATGAATCCGGGGAAGTGGAAACGGTCGGCAATACCGCGTTCGGCTGCCAGGTAGATCATCTGGTCCATCATATCACCACTACCGGCGAAGCAGAAACGCACATTGCGGGTGCGGTGGAGCACCATGTTGGCTGCCTCGACGAAGTATTCCGGTCCCTTCTGCATGGTGATACGACCGAGGAAGGTCACCACCTTTTCCTTGCCTGTATGGTCGGGACGCGGGATGTCCTGCAGTTCCTGTCTCAGGGGATAAACGGCATTGTGCACGGTGAAGCACTTGCGCGGGTCTTGGTGGTAGTGGTTGATGACCGTCTGACGGGTCAGCTCAGACACACACATGATGCAGTCGGCATTGTCCATACCGTCTTTCTCGATGCCATAGACCGTTGGGTTCACCTTTCCACGAGAGCGGTCGAAGTCGGTAGCATGCACGTGGATGCAAAGCGGTTTGCCGCTCACATTCTTCGCATGGATGCCGGCAGGATAGGTCAGCCAGTCGTGGGCGTGGATGATGTCGAACTCTTCCGTGCGTGCCACCACACCGGCGATAACTGAATAGTTGTTGATTTCTTCGTGCAGGTTGCCCGGATAGCCTCCGGCAAACTCCATACATCCCAGGTCGTTGACGTTCATATAGTTGAAGTCGGCATAGATATGGTCGCGGAGTTTGAAGTAGAGGTCGGGGTTCATGATATTGCCCACACGTTGCTGCACATAGTCGCGGTCAACATCGCGCCAGGCGATAGGCACCGCATTCATGGCAATGATACGGGCTGCATGCTGCTCTTCATCACCAAAGGGATGCGGCAGACACAGCGTGATGTCGATGTCGCCCTGGGCATGAAGGCCTTCTGAAATACCGTAATTGGCTGTGGCGAGTCCACCGAATACATGAGGAGGATACTCCCATCCAAACATTAATACTTTCATTCGCAGTTCCTCCTTATTTAATATTTATATTTCTCAAGCAGTTCGAGGGTACGAAGCACCTCACCTACATTCATAGCAAACGACATACCACCACGTCCATGGAACGGCGGGTTGCCGTCGAACAGTTCGCTGATGGTTCCCAAGCAATGGTAGTTCATCTCGTCTTCATAGCCCACCAGGTGGCGTTCAATGAAGCTCAGGCGTGAACGTTTGTAGAGCTTCAGACAGGCTTCCATATAGAATCCGCCCACCCAAGGCCAGGCAGTACCCTGATGGTAAGCATAGTCGCGCTGGGTCTGCGGACCGACATACATCGGATTGTAGCCGCCACTCTTCGGTGAGAGCGAGCGCAAGCCCTTCGGTGTCAGCAGTTCGCGTGTACAGATATCGAGCACACTCTTCTTCTGCTGCTGGTTCAATGGTGAATAGTCGAAGGCAACGGCGAAAATCATGTTCGGACGAACACTCCAGTCTATCATATTGCCATCGACATAGTCGTAGAGATAACCGTATTCGTTCAGGAAGGTATCAACGAACGAGGCACCTGCCAGTTCAGCACGTTTCTCCAAATCCTCGGCTACCTTCGACTTGTTCAACTCGGCTGCGACATTGGCAGCAAACTTCAAGGCATTGTACCACAAAGCGTTGAACTCAACAATAAATCCGGTACGGGGCACAACAGGACGACCATTGGCGGTGGAGTTCATCCACGTAACAGCCTTGTCGCGACCTTCCGTGCGAACGAGTCCGTTCTCTTCTACCGTCAGATTCGGATGCTTGCCGGCTTTCAGGTAGTCGATGATATCGAGCACGAGCTTGCCATACAACTTCAGACAACGCTCCTTGCCGGCTTCCTTCGCATACTGCTGGATGGCCCAGATACACCACATCGGCACATCGGGCTGCTCCATCTCGTATATCTTGCCCGTCTTGGGCTTGCCTTCCATAAACTGGCGGAGTTCTTTTTCTGCCGTCTGCATCACCAGCTCGAAGTAGTCTTGCTCCTCGATGGAGAGCGTCAGACCGGGCAGCGCAATAAAGGTGTCGCGGGCACGGCACTTGAACCAAGGATAGCCTGCCAGCAGATAGCGCTCGTCTTTCTTCGTGCGGATATGGAACTGATGGGCGGCATTGACCAGACAATGGAAGAAGGTGTCGCGCGGATTGCGCTGGCTCACCTCCTCGTCGAAGAGTTTCTTCAAACCGCTCGTCTTGATTTCTGAAGTGGAAGCGGCGAAGACGACACTCTCGCCCTTTTTGATTTTCAACTCGAAGTAGCCGGGTACATATAAATCTTCATTGGAAGCATAGCCGCGCTCCTGCTCCTTCGGATATTCCACACCACGATACCAGTCGGGCTGGAAGATAAACTCGTTTTTCTTGGAGAATTGCATGTAGAGGTCGGGATAACCGGCATACATACAGGTCTTGATACCGTTGTCAACTGCCTGATATTCACGGCTTGCCGTAGAATTCTCATGGGTGAACTGACGAACGCTGCGGAAGGCCAGGAACGGACGGAAACGCAAGGTTGTTGCCGAATGGGCATCGACCAGCGTGTAACGGATCAATAAGCGGTCTTCATAATGCTGGAAAAGAATTTCCTTCTTCAAAACAACACCACCTACTCGGTAAAGGGTTGTGGGTACTTTGTCACAGTCAAACTCTCGGATGTACTTGTGACCATTAGGACTGTAGTTGTTGCCCTGATACTTGTGGAGTCCAAGATTGAATTCTGCACCATGCTGGATGACGGTCACGTCAAACGAACTCAGCAGCACGTGGTTTTCGTCGTCCAGCTCAGGAACGGGAACGACCAGCAAACCATGATACTTTCTGATGTTGCAGTCTACAATCGTTGAGCAAGAGTAAGCTCCGGAACGGTTGGTACGAAGCAACTCCTTAGGCAAGGACTCTTGAAGATTAGTCATCAGAGCCTTCTCGAATCGTAGATAACTCATACTGTTTTTAAGGTTTACAATTATTTGGTTTTTTTACTTGTTGATTGTTCAAGGGTTTTGCAAGATTTACACTTGACCCTCCAAAAGTACACATAAAAAAACAGACGACAAAATTTTGTTGTCTGTTTTTTATCAAAACGCCGTTTTTTCTTATTTTTTCAAGAAAAAACTACATAAATTTACAATATCCTCCCCCCTCGGGGGAGATAGTGGGGGGGTCACTTACGACGGAATCAAGAAGTTCAGCACCTCCGGTTCTACCGTCACGCGGAACTTGCCGACAGGAGCACCACTCATCAGACGGCCATCGACACCCACCATTGCACGCTCTGCTTCGAGAAACTCCACCTCACGGGTACGGTAGGGATGCACACTCTTATGGTTGAGAAATTTTCCTTTGAGGAACAGATAGAAGCCTTCAAACAACTGGGTCATCTCTGGATGATAAACCACCGACACGTCCAACAGTCCGTTGTACGGATTGGCATTAGGCGTCTGACCATAGCCGGAAGCGTTGCCCACACAAACGGTCATCACCTTGCGTTTGACTTCGTCGCTGTTGATTTTCAGGTGCATACGATAATCCAGGCGCTGGAAAATCATCAGGAGAAATGAGAAGATGAACGACAAGGTGCGCGAACCCAGAATATGGCGTGTCTGACGGCGCAGGTTCATAATGGCTGCCACCAAACCCACATTCACACAGTTCAGGAAGTAGCGATGACAGTTCTCACCTTTCTTATTGGCATAGCGGATACAGCCGAGGTCTATCTTGCGCACACGACGCTTCTTCAACCAGGCTACGGTCTGCTCTACCTCACCCTCCTTGAAGCCCCAGTAATGGGCAAAATCGTTCATCATACCATTGGGAATGACACCCAGCGTAATCTGATTGCGCGTCTGTTGATCTACCTGCATCAGACAGTTGACGGCATCGTTCAGCGCAGAGTCGCCGCCGGCGATGACAATTGTCTTATATCCGTTGTTAATCATCATCTTCACCAGTCGCTCTACACCGCTGGTGTGCTCACATTGCACGAAGTCGTAATCCACACGGCAATCGCGCAACGCTGCCTCGATACGTTCCCAACGCTTTTTCGGATTATTGATAATCCCACCTTTCGGGCAATACAAAATGCCCCAACGATTTGATGTGTCCATAACGGTTCGTATATTTCTTTTCTTGAAGCCTCCGACTATTTAAGCCTCCATAATTCTTTTTACTTTTTCTTCCATCGGCAGCATCGCATCTATCCAATGGATTTGGAAACCGCGACGCTCCATGCCTCGGAACCACGTCATCTGCCGCTTGGCAAACTGGTGGATGGCGATTTCCAACTGACGGAACATCTCGTCGTAGGAGAGTTTGCCCGTCACATATTCTGTCACATATTTATATTCCAATCCATAATAGATCAGGTCTTCTGCGGGAATGCCCCTGTCGAGCAAGCCGCGTATCTCTTCCACCATTCCGTCGGCAAGGCGTTGCTTCAGGCGGGCGGTAATCTTCCGACGACGTTCCTCACGGTCGATATTCACCCCGATAATCAACGAGTCGATGGGTGGACACACGCGCTCCGGCATGGGGTTGTGCAGGTTGTAAGTTTCAATCTCAATGGCTCGAATGGCGCGTTGCGCAGTATCCACGTCGGTATGGTTGTGCATGTTGGAACCGGTCTTCTTTTTAAGTTCAACCAGCATTTGAGTCAATTCTTCTAAAGACTTGGCTTCCAATTGCTTTCGCAAAGCTTCATTCTGAGGAACAGGCGATAGATGATAACCTTTCAACACCGCCTCGATATACAACCCCGTGCCTCCGCAAAGGATGGGCAACACCCCTCTTCGGCGCACCTCCTCATAGACATCTAAGAAGTCCTGCTGATAGCGGAAGAGGTTGTATTTCGTTCCTGGTTCACAGATATCAATCAGGTGGTAAGGAATGCTTTCATACTCACCCAAATCTTTCCCTGTACCGATATCCATGCCCCGATAAACCTGACGCGAATCGGCGCTGATAATTTCTGCCGCCACACCCTGATTAGACAAGGCTACAGCCAACGCAACAGCCAGCGAGGTCTTGCCGCTTGCCGTTGGTCCTAATATGGTTATCATGCGCCCACTTGCATCAATCATGGCGACAAAGATAATGAAAGTAATCCGTTTCGGCAAAAAAAATTTTGTATTTCATTCGATTTAGATAAATTTTTCACGCTCAAAAATGAAAATCTATTTTCATTCTCTTCGCTTAATCAAAATTTTGCACTACCTTTGCATCCAATTTGATATCAAAACAGAACTATCAACGACAAATATGAAGAAGAATTTGAAGAAAGCAACCCTCTGCGTACAGGCAGGATGGGAACCCAAAAATGGAGAGGCACGCGTGTTGCCCATTTATCAGAGTACAACATTCAAATACGACAACACGGAGGAAATGGCCGACCTCTTCGACTTGAAGAAAGAGGGCTATTTCTATACCCGTCTGCAGAATCCCACCAATGATGCCGTAGCCAGCAAGATTGCTGCGCTGGAAGGTGGTGTCGGCGCGATGCTTACATCCAGCGGACAGGCTGCCAACTTCTATACTATCTTCAACATCTGTAGTGCCGGCGACCACTTCGTTACCTCCAACGAAATCTATGGCGGAACCTATAACCTCTTTGGTGTGACGCTGAAGAAACTGGGTATTGAGTGCACCTTCGTCAACCCGAATGCATCAGAAGAGGAAATCGACAAGGCTTTCCGTCCGAATACAAAAGCACTCTTCGGCGAAACCATCTCGAATCCGGGCTGTCATGTGCTCGATATCGAGAAGTTTGCTCACATCGCCCACAAGCATGGCGTGCCACTCATCATCGACAACACCTTCCCCACCCCCATCAACTGTCGCCCATTTGAGTGGGGTGCCGACATCGTGACGCATTCCACCACAAAATATATGGACGGACACGCCACACAAGTAGGCGGATGTATTGTTGACAGCGGCAACTTCGATTGGGATGCCCATGCTGATAAGTTCCCTGGACTTTGCACACCGGATGAGTCTTATCACGGACTCACCTATACGAAGGCTTTTGGCAAGATGGCCTATATGACCAAACTTGTAGCACAACTGATGCGCGACTTGGGAAGCATTCCTTCGCCACACAACGCATTCCTCCTGAATCTGGGATTGGAAACGCTTCATCTGAGAATGCCACGCCATTGTGAGAATGCACAGAAGATAGCTGAATTTCTGAAAGCTGACGACCGTGTAGCTTGGATTCATTTCAGCGGACTGCCTGGCGACGAGAGCTACGAGCTGGCACAGAAATACCTGCCCAACGGTGGTTGTGGTGTCATCGCCTTTGGTTTGAAAGGCGACCGTGCAACAGCTGTGAAGTTTATGGATGCTCTCCGACTGGTTGCCATCGTTACGCATGTGGCTGATGCCCGCACCTGTGTGCTTCATCCCGCCAGCCATACCCACCGTCAGCTATCTGACCAGCAGCTGTTGGAAGCTGGCATCGACCCCACGTTGATTCGCCTTTCTGTCGGCATCGAGGATGTGGATGATATTCTGGCAGACATCCAGCAGGCATTGAATCAGATATAAGAAGCCTACCCTATACCCCTCCCAAGGGAGGGGCTTCCAAACCTACAGTTATCGTTAACGTAAAAAATGCCCCTTCACATCAAATTGTGAAAGGGCTTTTTTCGTCATCTCAGAAGTCTTTCCCTCAGGGGAGAGATTCAGAGGGGTCTTTCATTCCACATCTGACAGACTGTATCGATGTCGATATCGAGCAGTTTCATCTGACGGAACATCTCCGGAAGCGTTGTGGATAGAAATTCATGTTTACGCTGTCCGACAATCTTCTCGCGGGCACCTTCGGCCACATAGTAACCCAACCCACGCTTGTTGTAGATAATCTGGTCGCGAGCCAACTGGTCGTAAGCCTTTACTGCCGTATTGGTGTTCACCTCAAGCATCACGGCATATTCCCTGACGCTGGGTATGCGCTCACCCGTTTTGTAGGTACCGGCAATAATGTCGTCGCAAAGGCGGTCGGCCATTTGTATGTATATGGCTTTATCGTTGGTAAAAATCATGAT
>CADCPZ010000056.1 GCA_902803475.1 uncultured Prevotellaceae bacterium | reverse complement strand
CGCTCCATCATCAGGCCCGAAACGCTACTGTAGTCTCTGCGGATGATGGTGTCGAGGGCTTTCATGGCCTTGTTCTCCACCAGTGCCTGATATTTGAAGAAGAAGCGGAACCAGAATATCAGGAAACAGTCATCGAGCTGGTAGCGAACCTTCTTGCTGCTCTCCTTGGCGAAGATTGGCTGATACTTGGTAATCAGACCATAGTAATCTTCCAAACGGGAAAGGTAGCTACTGATATTGTCAATACCCAGCTCGTTCTTGATTTCCGCACTGGTTTTCATTCCGCTGGCAATGCAGGTCAGGATGGAGAAATAGATGACGTAATCGGTGCCGAACTCTTCTATCAGGATGTTCTTGCCTTCATTAATGAACGGCGAGTTTTCTTCCGTCAAGGCTCCAAGCATCTTCCTCCAACTTGTCTTCCCACGGTCAAGTAGGAGAGTGACATACCAGGCAACGCCGCCTGTAATGCTGAACAGTGCCAACAGGTCTTCAGGTGTGTAGTCAGGGTTGAAGTCATGAAGAATCTCTTTTAAGACGTCAGTCCTGAAGGGCTCAAGAGTTATCTTCTCGTTTGCACGTCCAAAGAGAGGCTCTTCGTAATTCTCGAAAATCTTCTTCATCAGCGTGAACACGGAACCACTGATAATCAAGTTCAGGTGGCTCTTGCTTTTGTTCAAGTCCCAGTCGCGCTGCATGTTACTGAAGACAGTAGGATTGACCTTCTGAAAGTTCTGGAATTCATCGATAATCAGCGTGAATGGCCTGGCTTCAGAGAGATGGAGAACGAATCGGAATACCTCGGAGAATGAGTTCGCCTGTCCCAACACCGGCACACCAAGCTTGCTGGTTATCTCCTGAACAAAGTCCTGGCACAGCAATGCCTCGGCCTTCTTTCCGACGAAGAAATACAGTACAGTATCATCACCGCAACGAAGCGAAAGCTCCGTCTTGCCAATACGCCTGCGCCCCATCAGGACGGTCATTCGCGCTTCCTGTTTGCTATACCTTAATACATCACTCAGCAACTGCTGTTCAGACTCTCTATCATAGAACCTCATAACTTAAAAATGATAATGGCCATTATAATAATGGCGGTTATTATTTTGCAAAGGTACATATTTTTTCCGAATAAACAAGCAATTTGAAGGAAAAAAATGGTTACGCGGTGCCTACTTGCAACTTTTTACCTTTTAATCACGTCTAATAGATAAAAACTATTAGAAAGAGATTATAATGAAGACAATAGGAAACATCATCTGGATTATCTTTGGCGGGCTGCACATTGCCCTGGAGTATTTCATCGCCGGACTGGTGCTGATGATTACTATTATCGGCATACCCTTTGGTTTGCAGAGCATGAAGTTGGGTATGCTGGCCATCTGGCCATTCGGCACGAAAGTGAAGTGGAAACCATCGCAGCCAGGCTGTCTGAACATATTCATGAATGTGGTGTGGTTCTTCGTGGTCGGCATCTGGATCTGGCTCACCCATGTTTTTTATGGCCTCATTTTCTGCATCACCATCATCGGTATTCCCTTTGGAAAGATGCACTTCCGTCTGGCAAAGCTGGCTCTGTCACCATTTGGTAAAGAACTCGTATAGTCTGATATGACCGTAGAAAAGCCGGCGTTGAACTGCCCACTTACTCTCCTATGATTGTTACGACCAGTTTTCTTGCCCCACCGTAATTCCTGTACTCACAAAAGTAGATACCCTGCCAGGTCCCCATGTTCAAACGCCCGTTAGTAATGGAAATAACAGATTTCGAATCATGTTTCATGTAATTTTGCTGCATAAGGTACGAATAATAAGGAAATAATGTGTACCTTTGCGCAATAATAATAACTATAAGAAGATGAAGTTAATAGCTATTCCAACGTTGGGCAAGGACATCTATCTTGCCGGAGGGTGCTTTTGGGGAACGGAGCACTACTTCAAACAGATTGAGGGTGTGGTGGAAACGTCAGTGGGATTTGCCAACGGACATACTGCTGATCCATCGTACAAGGAGGTCTATACGGACACGACGGGTTATGCAGAGACGGTACATGTGAAGTACAATCCCGAAGTGGTCAGCCTTGAATTCCTGTTGCAGATGTTCTTCAAGGCCATCGACCCTACAAGTCTCAACAAGCAGGGACATGACGAAGGAACCCGCTACCGAACGGGTATCTACTATACCAATGCCGAGGATTTACCCATCATCGAAAAGGTTTATGCAGAAGAACAGAAGAACTATCAGCAGCCTTTGGCTGTTGAAAAGCTTCCGTTGCAGAATTTCTATTCGGCTGAGGCGTATCACCAGGACTATCTTGACAAGAATCCCTCGGGCTACTGCCATCTGCCAGAGTCGCTCTTCGAGTTTGCAAGACAAGCAAAAGATAAGAGTCAAAGATGAAGATAGTAGTCGCAATTGATTCATTCAAGGGGTGCCTGACTTCAAAAGAAGCCAATCAGGCAGCAGCCGAAGGTATCAGGAGCAATTGCCCTAATACGGAAGTTTTACAAGTACCTGTCAGCGATGGCGGTGAAGGATTTTTGGAGGCTTACCATGCGGCTATCGGTGGGGCCCTGATAGAGTTGACGGTCAGAGATCCGTTGATGCGACCAGTCTCTGCCCAATACCTGCTACATGATAAGCTGGCTGTGATAGAAATCGCACAAGCCAGCGGATTGACACTACTCTCCAGGGAAGAACGGAATCCGATAGTGGCTACCAGTTACGGCACGGGCCAATTGGTGGCTGATGCTGTCCGAAAAGGCGCAGAGCATATCATCGTTGGTCTTGGTGGCAGTGCGACCAGTGATGCTGGTATTGGTATGCTCCGCGCACTCATTGACATTTTTGCCAAACATGGCGAATGGGATGATATTGAGGAGCTGAAGCATGTCCGTTTCACCATTGCTTCCGATGTCAAGAATCCGCTCTGTGGCGAGAATGGAGCAGCATACGTCTTTGCCCCCCAAAAGGGAGCATCGCCAGAAATGGTACTTCAACTCGACGACCGGGCCAGGAAATTCGCCGATGTTTCTGCAAAGCATTTCGGCTATGATTGCTCTGAAGAGGAAGGTGCAGGTGCTGCTGGCGGTTTGGGCTATGCCTTCCTGCAATATATGCATGCCGACTGCAAGCCTGGCATTGAACTATTGCTCGGCACCATCAAGTTTCATGAGATAGTAAATGGTGCCGACCTCGTAGTCACCGGTGAAGGCTCCGCTGACCGACAGACCTTGATGGGCAAGCTTCCCATAGGAATCCTGAAACAATCAGCTGGCGTGCCTGTATGTCTTTTAGCAGGCAGAATCAGCGATAAACAGGAACTGTTAAATGCGGGTTTTGCCCATGTCGAGTGTATTACCCCAGAAGGTATCACTCTCGAAGAAGCTATGCGCAAGGAGGTGGCTATACAAAACATCATCGATACCGTAAAGAAGTTTTGCGACAAGGTCGGTAAGGGATGATAGGGACAAAACCATCGAGCATATCCGTAGTACCAGCTATCACGTAGAGCACCCAGAAGGGCATAGTCATTGCATCCACCAAGAGCAAAGGCAGACACAACGCGATTCGCGATGATGACAGGAGATTGGCTGCTAGTATTCCTCTGTCTCGACTCGGCATAGCTCTAACAAGTTTGTTTTTTCTTTAATGTCACCTACATTAAGTGATGAAAAAAAATAACTTGGTACAAATAATTAATGGAACACGAAGATACGAAGTTTTTCGTTCTCGTGAAATAATGAGATCAACTTCCCTGCAAAGAAACTGTTTGGAGCCGTTGGTAATATGATTGGTATTACCGTTGTTCCAAAAGTTCTTTCAGTTTATTGACATTGCTGCGCGAGACGGGGATGGTATCGTGACTGTGACGCATCACGAGCTGCATGGCGCGAGAATTAGAGGAGATTTGTTCCACCTGACCGAGATTGACCATAAATGCACGATGGCAACGGACTACCATAGAATAATCCTGCAGCTCGTCTTCCATCTGTTTCATCGTAGCGCGGAGCATATTTGTCTTCACCTCGCCTTCACGAATTTGCATCACCTTGACATAGTTTCCAACTGCTTCTATATATAATAGGTTTGAAATCTCGATGGTAACACGTTCGTTGGTAGTACCTTCGAGTGTTATCTGGGAGTCCTGCAACTCGGAACCTGAATTCTGAAGCTTGGAACCTGAATCTTGAAACCTGGAACCTGAATCTTGAAACCTGGAACCTGAATCCTTACTGGAAGTCTGCAATTTCTTCAGATGTTCGTTCAGCTGTCTGGTTTCTTCCAACTCTACTGCCAGATAACGGCTACGGAACTTGAATCGCCAATAGAGTCCGATGGCAAAGGATAGAAAGGCGATAATCACCAGCGTCTCCAGATAATTGCTCAAAGACAACTTGTTGCCCTCTACCAGACTGCTCATCGCGTAGTGACGATAAAGACAAATGAACAGGGCCACCAACGGCGTGTTAATGCATTGGAAGCGGAGATTGCGGCTGATGATATAGCTGACACCGCGATCGTAGGAGCGCG
>CADCPZ010000055.1 GCA_902803475.1 uncultured Prevotellaceae bacterium | reverse complement strand
TATCGACATCGCTTCCACACAGTTCCCAGACGGTGGCTGCTACCATCAGTACCAGCCCCTTACCAAGCGTGGCAACAACGACATTGGTGGCGGATTCAACGACGATCCCTGCTGGCTGATTTTCGGTACGGTCGCATATATCAAGGAGACAGGCGACTTCAGCATCCTTGATGAGGCTGTGCCCTTTGATAATAAACCAGGTACGGAGGTATCGTTGTTTGAACACCTGCGTATCTCGTTCGACCATGTCATCAACAACCTCGGACCGCATCTGTTGCCGCTCATCGGGCGCGCCGACTGGAATGACTGTCTGAATCTGAACTGTTTCTCAAACGATCCGAACGAAAGTTTCCAGACAACGGAAAACAACAGCGAGGGCAGTCAGGCAGAGAGTCTGATGATTGCCGGACTGTTCGTGTATTGCGGTCGCCAGTATGTGGAGCTTTGCAAGTATTTGTCTAAGGTTGAAGGTCTAAGGTCTAAGGTCGAAGGTCAAAGGTCAAAGGTCAATTCTCAATTCGACAATGAGGCCGACCGCGCTGAGGCTGCTGTCAATGCGATGGTTGAAGCGGTGAAGAAACACGGCTGGGACGGTGAGTGGTATCTGCGCGCCTATGATTTCTACGGCCGAAAGAATGGTAGTCATGAAAACGCGGAAGGCAAGATATTCATTGAGTCACAGGGATTCTGTACGATGGCGGCTATCGGACAGGAAGAAGGAATGGTGGACAAGGCGTTAGACAGCTGTAAGCGTTATCTCGACAGCGAGCACGGAATGGTGCTCAACCATCCGGCGTTCACCCGCTATTATGTCGAGATGGGTGAAATCAGTACCTATCCTGCCGGATACAAGGAGAATGCGGGTATCTTCTGTCACAACAACCCTTGGGTGATCATCGGCGAGACCGTTGCCCGCAGGGGAAACGATGCTTGGGATCACTACACGAAGATTTGTCCGGCTTGGATTACCGACCAGCAGTTGCATAAGGTAGAACCGTATGTATATTGTCAGATGGTAGCAGGAAAAGATGCTGCAAAACCGGGTGAGGGCAAGAATTCGTGGCTTACAGGAACGGCTGCGTGGAACTGGTTGACGATTACCCAGTATATTCTCGGTATCAAACCGACATACGACGGTTTGGAAATCGACCCCAGTATCCCGTCATCGCTGAAAGAATATAAGGTGCGACGCGTCTTGCGCGGCAGCACGTTCGATATCACCGTTCGCAACCCGCAGGGTAAGCAAAGCGGTATCACCAACCTCGTGTTCGACGGTTCACCCGTTGAAGGAAACGTTATTCCTGCCATACCGGGTCATCATGATGTAATTGTAGATATGTAAAGATATCTGTTTTTAGATTTGTAGTTTGGTTTTCGCACCTTGGTATGGAAGGTAGGGGATGTACTCAAATATGGGTACATCCTTTTTTTTGTTGACCGATGACTTGTGGATTCTGAATTATTTATTATCTTTGCATCGGCTAAAACCGCAATACTGAACACTGAAAACCTGAATCCTGATATGAATCGGAAGAAAATAACGATATTCCTTGTCCTGCTGACCTTCGTGTTTTTGCAGGTTCATGCGCTCTCTGTGCGTGATTTCACCTTCATGCATCTAGGACAGATGGAAGGATTGTGCAATCAGCGCATCTATTCTGTTCGGCAGACACCTGACGGCGCATTATGGTGGTCAAACAAAAACGATATAGAACGTTATAACGGTGTACAAATCAAGCACTACCGATTGGAAAAAGACCCGCTCATGAGTATGTTGGCGGGAAGAACCATCAAACTGACCCTTCCTGCGCCCACCCATAACGATTGGTCGCTGTTGGCATTCGACAATAAAGGTGCAATCTATACTTATAATAAGATGCAAGACCGCTTTCAGTTGGTTGCCGATGTGAAAACGTTGCTGAAAACCGATGTTAATCTGAATGACATCCTGGAAACCGACGCGGGAATATGGCTCGCAACCAATCAGGGCGTTTTCTTGCTGCATGACAACAAGGTGGAGACGGTGGCGAAAGGGGTTCATACCAACAGCATTATCAAAACCGACTGGTATCTGTTGTTCTGTACGAAGAGCGGTGTGCTGAAATATACCAACACCCATCACCCATCACCCATCACCCAAATACCCCAAGACATTGAAAGTGGCTATTATGATGCGAAATACAATCAAACGTGGCTCGGAGGATTCTCACAAGGAATTTGGGTTCTTTCTCATGATTATACCGGTCGTATTATACACATCGAACATATTCCTCCGGCTGGTGATGAGGGAATCGTGCATCACCCCATCCGTAGCATCTATCCCTATAACGACAAGATTATGCTCGTCGGAGCCGATGGAACGGGTGTACACCAGATTCCCAGACAGGGAGTTAAAGGGATGGAGTTGAAAAATAGTCTCCCCCTCATGGGGGAGGTTGGAGGGGGCTTACTCTTCGATGCCAACGACGGGCCGCAGGGTGTTCTTCATGGCAATGGCATTTATTCCCTGATGCGGGACTCTTGGGGTAATATTGTCATCGCCAGCTATTCCGGCGGTATCGATATTGCCCGACCAGTGGGAAGTACCTCTGCTGTTTTCCAGCATATGACGGGAAACACGCAGTCGTTGGATAATGACCGCGTCAACAGCGTGGCTCAACTCGATAACCAGATACTGGTGATGGGTACCGACAACGGCGTGAGCACGATGAACCAGCAGACAGGAGAGTGGACACACATCTGCCGTAATACCGTTGTGATTAACTTCTGCAAAACTCCTACGGGCAACCTTCTTGCAGGAACCTATGGAAAGGGTGTCTATGAGATTACCAAAGACGGACGGGCCAGTCAGCTGTATAGTGTTGAGAATGGTATCTTGAAAGACGACCATGTATATAAACTCCTCTACGACCGTCAGGGTCATCTGTGGATAGGGTGTCTTGAAGGAATGTTGGTACAGAAAACTGCAGAAGGGCAGAAGTACTATGATGTGAAATATATCCGTGATATGCTGCAGCTGCCCAATGGGACAATTGCCGTAGGCACATCGTTTGGCGTAAAGTTGGTATCGCCGTCAACAGGCAAGGTCACAGAGTTTGCCTATCATACCCAAGACAAAGATGATGTCAATAAAGCGGTGACATGTCTGTATTTGAACAATGGACGTGAATTGTGGATTGGCACCGACGGCGGCGGCATCTATGTCTATGATTTGACGACGAAGGCGTGTCGGCAGCTGACAACGGAAAACGGGTTGCCTTCGAATTGGATTAGCAGCATCGGAAAAGATGCTCGTGGCCGAATCCTCGTTGCCACCGAGCAGGGATTGTCTATTACAGCTTCCTCCCCTCACAGGGGAGGTCAGGAGGGGTCTCTCAATTTCGTCAACCTCAACTACTGTTACGGTATCGACCGCGAGTATAGCAGTGGGGCCGTCACGAATCTTTCGAATGGTCAGATCCTGTTGGGTACCACCTCTGGAGCAGTCATCGTTGACCCGGAGAATCTTCAGGCATTGAACTATGGTGCTAAACTGAACCTGTTGGGCGTGAGATGTGAAGGAATGGACTCGTTGGAACTGGATGGTTTCAATGAAGAGGTGCATCAGATGCTGAAGGATGGACGATTGCACCTGAGTTACGATCAGCGTTCTTTCGACCTTGAGTATGAGAGCATCAACCTCCGTAACCAGTTTGATATTGAATACTGCTATAAAGTTGGTGAAGGTGAATGGAGTAAGCCTACCGACCAGCAGCACATCCGTTTTGCCAATCTGGAATCGGGCACACACAATTTGCAGATCCGTAGTGTGAGCCGTTCTTGCGGAACTGTTCTCGATGAAATTCATCTGACGATAGAAATCGGCAAACCCTGGTGGCGGTCTTGGTGGATGCGACTTGTCTATCTGGGTCTTCTGGTGTTTGCTTTCTATGGCGCCTGGCGTGTTTATGAGTTGCATACGAAGTATATGCGACTGGTCGTCAAGAATGTGGAGGGCGTTTCCGAACTTTCGGAAATGCCAGAGACCGCATCCTCGGAAATCCAAAATTCCGAAGTTCCGGAATCCCGCGATTCGGAAGCCCCCCAGAACGCTGAAGGCTCAGCCTTTATCGACAAGGCCACGAAACTGGTGATGGAGAATCTCTCTGATACCGACTTCAATATCGATCGTCTGTGTCGGGAGATGGCGATGAGCAGAACGCTGTTCTATATCAAACTGAAATCCTATACCGGTAAGTCACCTCAGGACTTTATCCGCATCATTCGTCTGGAACGCGCTTCCGCTTTGTTGCGCAGCGGTCGCTCGGTGAACGATACGGCTATGTTGACAGGTTTCGAAAATTCGAAGTATTTCAGTACGGTGTTTAAGAAATATTTCGGAGTATCCCCGTCGAAGTATAATTAAAAGGTATAAAATCTATTATAAAAGGTTTCAAATCTATCGCATGAAGGTTTTGAAACCTTTTTTATTTGCTATCGAACCTACGTGTATATATGCGGTTTGTACTTTTGCAACGGGCTTCGGAAAACAGTCCGCATGAATCGGTTCTACCGCCGGAAACAAAAAGAAAACAATCATCAAATAATATTCAACATGAAAAGAAAACTATTATTCAGCCTGGCAATCTTTGCCGCAACCGTTATGGTTATGTTGGCTTGCTCCAATCAAAAGGGTGCGACCGACGGAGTTAATCAATTTGTTATCAAGCGAGGCACGAATTTGAGTCATTGGCTATCGCAGTCTGAAGTGCGAGGTGAGATGCGCCGATTGCATATTCAGGAGGACGACTTCGCTCGTTTAGAGGAATTGGGATTTGACTTTGTACGTATCCCCATTGATGAGGTTCAGTTCTGGGACGAACAAGGGAACCAATTACCTGAAGCTTGGAAGCTGTTGACCAATGCATTGGATCTTGCCCGTAAGCATAATCTTCGTGCAATCGTTGACTTGCATATCATCCGTTCACATTATTTTAATGCATCCTTGGAGGGAAAGGGCGACGAAAACACGCTGTTCTCATCAGAGAAAGCCCAGCAGGATCTGATCAATATGTGGTATCAACTTTCCGACTCTTTGAAGAATTACAGCAACGACTGGGTAGCATATGAGTTTATGAATGAACCCGTTGCTGATGAACACGAACAGTGGAACCAGCTGGTGGCAAAAGTTCATAAGGCTCTTCGTGAGCGTGAACCTAACCGTACGTTGGTAATCGGTTCAAACCTATGGCAGGGATATGAGACAATGAAATACCTGCGTGTTCCTGAGGGCGATAAGAATATCATCCTTTCATTCCACTACTATAATCCTATGCTTTTGACTCATTATGGTGCTTGGTGGACGCCTATCGGCAAATATACCGGCAAGATAAACTATCCAGGTATAATGATTACAAAAGAGGACTATGATGCAGCTCCAGATTCTGTGAAGACTTTGTTGGAGCCTTATCTCACTCAGAAATGGGATATCAATAAGATTAAGGCCGATTTCCGCGATGCCATTGCCGTAGCTAAAAAGTACGACCTGCAGTTGATTTGCGGAGAGTGGGGCGTTTATGAGAATGTTGATCGCGAGTTAGCATATAAATGGACAAAGGATATGCTTGATGTGTTCGACGAGTTTAATATTGCATGGTGTAGCTGGTGCTATGATGCCGACTTTGGTTTCTGGGATCAGCAGCGTCATTGCTACAAAGATAAGACTCTCGTAGAATTATTGATGTCGGGTAAAGGTTTGTAGTATCTATTTATTCAGCAGAACAATAACTAATTATAAAAAATTTAAAACGTATGAAGAAAATTTGTACTATGATGATGCTCAGCATCATGGCTGTTATGGGTGCCGAAGCAGAGGAAACAACGCTATGGGAAGGTGACTGGTATGTAACTTGGAACGGTACAGGTGGTCATAACGAGTGGGGCGCTTATAACGAAGTCCCCACATTGAATCAGGATATCACACCTTATATGGTGACAGGAGCCACGATCAATATCTACCTGAAGATTAATGACATGCAGGACGATAGCGGTAGTGTTTACCATAAGGCTCAGTTTGACAATTGGGATTGGGAGTCACTGCCCGGACTGTCACCTGTAGAATTTAGTGCAGACAAGGTCGTAACCATTGATGTGACAGATGAATTAGCTGCAGCCCTTAACAAAGGTTTCCGTATTCATGGTCATGGATTCAATGTGGTGAAAGTTACGTTGGGGGATAACCAATCCGCTATTGATGATTTGGATGCTGCCGTTCTGTGGGCAGGTGAACAGGTCATTGACGGTTGGGGTGCTAATGCTATGGTGATAAACAATGAAAACAATGCTTTCCCGACATTTGTTGAGAAGCTGACAAAGGCTTGCAACCTCTACTTCCTGATGGACAACACCAATAGTGGTGACTTCCGTATCGCAGGTGGATGGGGCGATTGGGGAAACACATCATACCCCTCTGACGGCTATAACCACATGAAGGCTGATGCCGACAATGTTGTAAAGGTAGCGTTGACAGAAGACTTCGTTCAGAAGGCTTTCGTTGAACAAGGTGGTATCGCCTTTTGGGGTAATGGTGGTTTCACCATCAAGCGTATTGCAACCACAAGGGAAGCAGCCATCACCGGCACAACAACAGGCATCAATAGCATTGCTGTCAACGAGCAGCAGAAAGACAACCGTTATTACAACCTGAACGGTCAGGTGGTAGCTAAGCCCACTCGTGGTCTCTACATTCACAATGGTAAGAAATTCGTGATTAAGTGAAATATCTGAAGAAATAAAAACCATAAACACTAATCGTTAATTATATGATGAAGAACAAAACTATCTACCATGTAGCAGTTGCAGCAATGATGCTGTTGACGGCTGGTACGCAAAATGTGCAGGCCGCATCTGTGCCTGGCACGAACAACGTACAGCAGTCCGCTAAGGTTTTCGGTACCGTTACTGATGGCACAGAACCCATCATCGGTGCCAGTGTGAAAGTGAAAGGAACCTCTCAAGGTGTTGTTACCGACCTTGATGGTCGTTTCTCTCTGGATGTGGAGCCTGGTACAGAACTCGTCATTAGCTACATTGGCTATAAGGACGTTGAAGTGAAGGCTTCTGCTAACATGCACATTGTCTTGGAAGAGGAGAGTACCGCTCTGAATGAAGTAGTGGTGACGGCTCTCGGTATTAAGCGTGAGCGCAAGGCATTGGGTTATGCTCTCTCCGAAGTGAAAGGTGAAGAGTTGACCAAGGCGAAGGAAACAAATGTTGTCAACTCACTTGCCGGTAAGGTGGCAGGTTTGGTTGTCAACCAGACTGCCGGTGGTCCTGCTGGTTCCAGCCAGGTACTTCTTCGTGGTAAGACGGAGATTAGTGGTGACAACCAGCCGCTCTACGTTATCGACGGTGTGCCCTTGGACAACACCAACTTCGGTAGTGCCGGTACTTACGGCGGTTACGACTTGGGTGACGGTATCTCTGCCATCAACCCCGATGACATTGAGAACATGACCATCCTGAAAGGTCCTGCTGCATCAGCACTCTATGGTAGCCGTGCTTCTCACGGTGTGATCCTCATCACTACCAAGAAGGCTGAAAAGGACAAAATCTCTCTGGAGTATAATGGCTCGTTCACCATCGATACCCAGTTGGCAAAATGGGACGATGTACAGCAGGTCTATGGCCAGGGCTGGGGCGGACAGCTGTTGCTTTCTGCCACTTCTGGTACAAATAGTAGCTGGGGTGCTAAGGCCGACAACCGCTTGGTTGAATATTTCGACCATGTGAAGCGTCCGTTCCAGATGTATCCGGACAACACCTCCGACTTCTTCCGTACGGGTCTGACAGCTCAGAATTCAGCAATTCTCGGTGTTAACTCTGGAAAGACGGGTATGCGTTTTACCTTTACGGATATGCGCAACAAGGACATTCTGCCCAATAGCGGTATGAGTCGTGACAACTTCAACCTGCGTGTCAATACCTCAGCAGGTCCTGTTGACTTCGACTTTACTGGCAACTACACTCGTGAAGATGTGAAGAACCGTCCGGCTTTGGGTGACTCTCAAAGCAACGTAGGTAAGAACCTCATGACACTTGCTGGCACCTATAATCAGGAGTGGCTGAAACACTACGAGAACGAAGACGGCACATACGCCAACTGGAACGGTAACGACCAGTATAACCGCAACCCGTACTGGGATCTCTACAAGAACTACAACAAGAGTAAGAAGGATGTCTTCCGTCTGACTGGTAAGGCTGTTTGGAACATCAACAGTCATTTGAAGTTGCAGGGTACAATCGGTACTGATATTACCAACATGAACTTCGAGGATTATATCGCACCTACGACTCCTGGTTATGCAGCAGGTCAGTTGCAGCAGTCAACATTCAACAATCGTACCGTCAACGCAGAGTTGTTGGCATTGTATAACAACCAATGGGGCGATTTCGACTTCAATGCAACCTTAGGTGGAAACCTCTTCAAAGTCAACAATAAGACTACCATCCTCACCGGTATGAACCAGCAGATGAAGGATGTTGTCGCTATCATGAATTACGAAGAGCAGAGCATCCAGCAGGACAGCTATCGTAAGCAGATTACCTCTCTTTACGGATCGGCCAGCGTGGGTTATCTCCACACCTACTTCTTAGAAGGTACGCTTCGTGGTGATAAGTCGTCAACCCTGCCTCTTAATAATAATGTATATGTATATCCTTCTGTTTCCGGTAGCGTTGTCTTCTCCGAGTTCATCAAGAACAAGAAGATTATCAACTACGGTAAGTTCCGCGCATCTTGGGCAAAGGTAGGTTCTGATACCGATCCTTATCAGCTCTCGTTGAACTACACCACAGGTAAGTACAGCTTTCCTGGCTACACGATGGGTATGATCAATAACTCTATTCAGCCTAACAAGGACTTGAAACCGACAATGACCAATTCATTCGAACTTGGTTTGGAAATGAAGTTCTTCAGCAACCGTCTGTCTTTGGATGTAACCTACTACAACCAGAACTCTAAGGATCAGATCATTCGTCTCGCATCTTCATCTACCTCTGGCTACGATTACCGTCTGGTCAATGCCGGCGAGATTCAGAACAGGGGTATTGAAATTGCCCTCAACGGACGTGTTCTGCAGTATAAGGACTTTGCTTGGGATGCTGGTCTGAACTTCTCCAAGAACTCTAATAAGGTGAAGAACCTGGTGAACGACATGACCTATTTCGAAATCGAGAAGGCTCGCTGGTGTAATGTTACCGTTGGTGCTGAAATCGGTGAGAACTACGGTTCTATCAAGGGTCCTGACTTCGAACGTAACGAGCAGGGACAGGTTATCATCGATGCAGAGACAGGTCTGCCGAAGGTAGATAAGGAACTGCGTGTATTGGGTAACGCCTCTTGGGACTGGACTGGTGGTTTCTACAGCACCTTTACTTATAAGAACTTCCGCCTTTCTGCATCGTTCGACGTGAAGGTAGGTGCCGATCTGTTCTCAATGTCTATGCGTTCAGCTCACGAAACCGGTAAGGCTACTGGAACCCTCGCAGGACGTGAAGAGTGGTACCGTTCAGAAGAGAACCGTATGGCAGCCGGTATGAGTTTGTCAGATTGGTATGCAACAGGTCAGGCTGAAGGATACGTTGTACCTGGCGTCATCGACAACGGCGACGGAACCTATCGCCAGAACGATATCCCCATCAACCCGGAGAACTATTGGAAACTTGCTGCCGAATATGCACCCAGCATGTTCATCTATGACAACTCATACGTGAAGTGTCGTGAGATTATCTTCGGCTATACCTTCCCAGAGAAGATGCTCGGTAAATACATCAAGGGTCTGAACGTATCGTTCGTGGCTCGTAACCCGTTCACCATCTGGAAGAATATCCCGAATATCGATCCTGACTCTGGCTACAATACCTCTGGTATGGGTCTTGAGTATGGTTCGCTGCCCTCACGCCGCAGCTATGGTATCAATGTGAATGTGAAATTCTAAATCCCCTTTCCAAACAAATTAAAATAGTACAATCATGAAAAAGAAAATATTATCATCCGCAGTTTGTTTGCTGACAGCCTTCACCCTTGGAGGACTTGGAGGGGGACTTCTTACGTCCTGCAGCGACAACTATATGGAGGACCTGAATACCGATGAGACCAAGGCGGCATTCATCGATCCGAACGCACAGCTCACTACAGCGCTGTTGCAGACCTACGGCGACTTCCAGATTATGGACACCTACCGTAACTATATCACCGGTTTCACACAGCATTTCTCCGGTGGTTGGAACGTAGTGAACTTCGCAGGAAGTAATAACTATGACGACACGATGTATTCACTCTGGGACCGCTTCTATGGAGTCGGTATCAAGAACCTTGTCGATGGTATCCATAACACCGAAGACAAGCCCAATATCAATGCCGCATTACGCATACAGCGTGTCTATATGATGTCTATCCTCACCGATGCTTATGGTGATATTCCATACTTTGATGCAGGACTCGGCTATCTCGAAGGCAAGTCAACACCGAAGTACGATCGACAGGAGGAAATCTACGACGACTTCTTCAAAGAACTGGAGGCTTGTGTGAATCAGCTCGGTACCGGTACCGACCGTATCTCAGGCGACGTGACCAACTACAACGGCGATATCACTTCTTGGAAGAAATATGCCAACAGCTTGCGTATGCGCTTTGCAATGCGTATCTCTGATAAGAATCCTACAAAGGCAAGGGAAGAGTTCGAAAAGGCAGTCAATGCCGACGGAGGCTATATTAATAATGCACAGTATGATGCTTACGTGAAGCATATCGACGTTCCGTTCACCCTCTACGAAGGAGCCAAGGAGTATGACTTCCGCGCCAACGCTTTGGGCGAAACCCACTACGGACAGTCCTATGAGTCACCATCAATGATTTGTGCTACCTTCTTCCGGCTGCTGCGCGACAACCAAGACCCGCGTCTGTATCGCATCTGCCGCCACTACGACAACCTCAAGCGCAGTCAGGTGAAACCCGACGAGTGGAATATTGACCTTACCGAAGAGTATCTCAGCTACCTCAGAACAAAGGATCCGCAGACTGATCCCAGCCAGTTGGAGATTCCTTGCGAAGTAGGTTGTACGTGGTATCAGCCTTGGCCTGCAGAAGAGTTGCCGGTAAGCGCTATGCCTACCTTGGTAAAACTGCAGCAGGAATATCCTGATGCTGGTTTCGGATCATCCAACGACCACATCCGTCTGATGTACCCGTGGCTCTCTATCGAGTTTGAGATGCCCGACCGCCCAGGTTACCTCATCTCTTCTGCTGAGGTTCACTTCCTGCTGGCTGAGGCTTTGAGCAAGCAATGGACAGTTCCTGGCAACATGAAGACCCACTTCGAAGAAGGTATCCGTGAGTCGATGGAGATGCTCAATACCCACTATCTGAGTACGAATAAGATTTCCGAAGGTGAAATCAGCAACTACATCAACTTCATCGAAAATAATTACTCGCTGGAGCGTGACGCTCGTGAAGTCATCAACACACAGGCTTACATCCTGCACTTGATGAACCCCTCTGAGGCTTGGGCAAACCTGCGTCGTTCTGACTATCCGATACTCAAAGACCGCAGAACGATTGAAAAGTGGGCCGGTCAGTTCAAGTATCCTGATGGCGATCTGTCAACACCCGACCGTCTCGGCTATCCGATCCTGGAGAAAGACTACAACCGCAACAGTTGGCAAGAGGCCCTCGACCGCATGGATGGCAAAGACAACTGGCACAACCGTGTATGGTGGGATAAGGAACATGGACATTTCGAGTAATATTCTGACCACAGATTATGCTGATTATACAGATTTTTTAAATTGAAAAAAATACAGTCATGAAAAAAATAATGATCAATTATATGAAGAGTTTCGCACTCATCCTGTTGGCTCTTCCCATAGTAGGCGCTATGCTCACCAGCTGCTCCGATGACGATCCGTTCTTCTCGGCCAGCGAGGACGACTTTCCGGTCATTCTCAATACAGACCTGCAGAACGCATGGGAAGGTGTACCTCCTGTGCTGAAGACCATTCCTCGCAACGAGAACTTCGTCTATGAGGTAACCGTTACACCTTCTGCCTATACCACCGTTACATGGGTTATCGACGACCTGGAGGTGGCAGAAGGTACATCTGTTGATATGCCGATGCTCGCTGGCGAGTACAACCTGAAGATTGTGGCTACAACCACCAAAGGACTCCAGACCTACCGTGAGCGCCGCATCATCGTTACACCACTCGAAGGCGACCCGATAGCTGATACCGACCTGCCGTTAGAGCGACTTCTCACGCAAGGTGCAGCAGCTCAGTTGCATGGTTCCAATTTCGACAACGTAGTGAAGATTGAGATTGGCGGTGCCATCGTCGATGTTACCAACAACAACGGCGTATTGAGCTATACCGTTCCTCAGAACCTCGCCAATGGTGTCTATCGTCTCCAGCTCATCGATGCAAAGGGTAATGCCTATGGTGGCGGACAGGTTACTGTTTCCTCATCACCTGTATTCGGTAGCGATGCATTCCAGGCAAAGGCGAATGCCGATGTTGAGCTTTCTGGTCAGAACCTCGATAAGATTGCTTCTGTAACAGTTGCCGGCCAGGCTTGCACAATTAAGGAGAAGACGAACAATACGATTACTATTACTGTTCCTCAGCTCGAACCAGGTGACTATGCGTTCACGGCTACTGATGTTGAAGGCTATACTGTGAAGTTCATCAGCGGCTCGTCGCTTGTTGAGGAAGCAACCCTCACCATCGTCACCGAGACAACCCTCTGGGAAGGTGAATTTGAGGTTACTTGGGGTACTCCGTTCAATAAGCTGAAAGATACCTTCATCAATTATGTGCATCCAGGTACCGTTCTCCGTCTCTATGTTACGGGTGAAGGACAAGGTTGTGCTGCTACCTCATGGTGGAGTAATATCGTGACCGGTCAGGGCGACCCGAATCGTGGCGACATCGCAATTCATGGTTCAATGGTATTGGAATACACCCTCACCGAACTGTCTATGGAATTGCTGAAAACGCAGCAGGGCTTCTATGCGGTAGGTAATGGCTACACCTTGAAGAAGGTAACAGTAGAGTAACCTTATTTTCAAATAATCTCTAAGCATGAAAGGGAGCCTGCGGGCTCCCTTTCTTTGTTTCAGGAGGGCGAGGATTCGAGCTTCTGCACATGCGAAACATATATTATATAATAAGGTGGTGAAGGTGTTTTTCATTTTTTAACAAAAAAAAGTGAGAAAAAATTTGGTGGTTCTGTATTATTGCCACACTTTTGCAGTGTACTATTACGGTGGTACACCGAAATAAACGAGTTTCTCTTGTCTCCGAAGGGGGATGAAAAGGAAGAATGAGCGTAATAATTCATTAAAAAATAAGTAAGATGATTGAGATTCAAAATTTAAAGTTCAAGTATGCAAGCACAAAGCATTGTGTGTTTAATGATTTGTCGCTGAGGCTGGGCGAAGGACAAATCTGTGGTTTGCTGGGTAAGAACGGCACAGGAAAATCAACATTGCTCTATTTGCTTTGCGGACTGTTGCGTCCGACAGCAGGTAGGGTAGAAGTTGACGGTCGTGAACCCAGTCGTCGTGAGGTATCATTCCTGCAGGACATCTTCCTGGTTCCTGAAGAGTTTGAATTGCCCCAAGTATCTTTGAAGGAGTTGATGGCGATGTACAAGTCGATGTATCCGAATTTCTCTCACCAGCTGTTTGAAGAATGTCTGAATGATTTCGATATGCCCAAAGCTGTTCGTTTGAATTCGCTTTCAATGGGTCAGAAGAAAAAGGTGTTTATGTGTCTGGCTATCGCTACCAACACCCGTTATCTGCTGATGGATGAACCGACCAACGGTTTGGATATTCCATCGAAGAGTTTGTTCAGGAAGATTCTGGCGAAATATGTTTCCGACGACCGTACAATCGTGATTTCAACCCATCAGGTACATGATGTGGAGCAACTGCTTGACCATGTTGCCATTATCGACAACGACCGTTTGCTGCTCAACACCTCAATCGCCGACCTGATGGAGCAATACGGTTTTGGTGTCTTGCCTGCAGGTTCGACTGCCGAAGTGGTCTATTCGGAACCTTCCTTGCAAGGATTCGCAGCCGTCTGGAAGCGCCAGCCAGGCGAGGCTGATACTCAACCTAATATGGAGTTGCTGTTTAATGCGGTAACGAGCGGAAAGGTAAAATAGATATCAAACAAAAAACTATAAAGCAATGGAAAATTTCAATATCAAAAGGTTTTGGCAAACATTGAAGTGGCAGATACTATACCACAAGGCCAAAGATATAAAGAGACTGCTGACATGTGCATGTGTGTTCTTTTTCTTTATGCTGTTCGTGTCCCATTCATCGATATTCACAGAACAGTATACCAGCGCAATGTCTTCGATATTAAATGCGGCATTCTTCATTTATCTGCTGTTCTGCGGCAGCTCAATCCTCCGGATGAGTAAGCGTCAACAGTATATTGACAAGCTGATGCTTCCTGCCAGCCAGTTGGAGAAATACACGGCGAGTTATCTGCTGACAATCGTACTGGGACTGGCGGCCATCGCGGTATCGTTTGTTGTTGCCGATGTGGTAAACTACCTGGTGATCTTGGTGTTGAACAGCGATAAGGCAACACTCGTCACACTGTCGTTGTTCAATCAGATGGCTGATTCCAGCGAACCCTCAACGCTCGGCGAGGTGGTAGCGGATGTGCTGGCATTCTGGTGGATACATTCTCTCTATTTGTTGGGCGGTACTTATTTCCGCAAACGCAATTGGATCTTCACGACGTTAACGCTGATCGTTGCTTTCCTGGTTCTGGGCGGCGGATTGACGTTTGTTACCTGGAAGACGCTGAACCTTCTCTATGGCGATTACTTCCGCATCGTATTTATCGACGGAGCCGAGGGCTATATTGGTTGGGGATTTGCGATTCTTACGAGTGCCTTCATCGTATTGAACTATTGGCTTTCTTACCGGTTCTACAAGCGCATTCAGCTGATTGGACACAAGTTTACGAATCGGTAGCCCCTCTTAAATCCTCGTCAAGGGGGAGACTTCAAAAGTGGAACAAAAAAGGATTTATCTTTAAAACAAATACAGCAATGAAAGCAATGAAAATAATGATAGTAGCATGCGTCAGCATCATCGTGTTGTTGAGTTCGTGCAGAATAGAAACGGCAAAAGACCTCGGACCGACGAAAACGAAAAACATCGAGGTGAAGCAATTTGACGAAATAGAACTTTCATCAGCAGCAAAAGTCATTTTCCATATCTCTGATACCGTCAGCGTGAGCATCGAAGCACCGGAAAAACTCATCGATTCGTATCAGATAGAAAGCAACGGCAAGCAGCTGAGCATTCGTGAGAAGAACAAAGAAGAAGGAAAGATGGTGGTGAATATGGGAAACTTTTCTGATGAATACGTGGTAACTGTTCACGTCTATGCCCCTCGTTTGAGCAGTATCTACGTGACGGGTTCGGGTGAGGTGACTTGTGATGACACCATTCATGCAGAAAAGTTTGTCGGATGGGTTACCGGCAGCGGCGACATTAATTGCAAGGTAGTGAAAGCAGAAAAGCTGTCGCTTCAGGTTACCGGCAGCGGCGATATTGAGTTGGATGAGGCCGAAGCGGTAAACAGTATGGCGCAGGTTACCGGTAGCGGCGACATCAAAGTGCATTTCAACAATAGCGATACGGCAACGGCAACGATAACCGGTAGCGGCGACATCACGTTTACAGGCACCCTCTCACAATTATCCAAACAGGTTAGTGGCAGCGGAGAGATTGATACCGACAAGTTGACTGTTACCAAAAAGTAAAACCTAAATCATAATAATCATGATTTTTACCAACGATAAAGCCATATACATACAAATGGCCGACCGCCTTTGCGACGACATTATTGCCGGTACCTACAAAACG
>CADCPZ010000054.1 GCA_902803475.1 uncultured Prevotellaceae bacterium | reverse complement strand
CGATAACCTCAAATTGCGTCATCTTTTCAACGATTTGATCAATCTCATTCATAGGCGACGGGGTTTAGAAAAGTTGATAATCATTACAGGTAAGAATCGACACAGGCTTGACCAGATAGCACAGGAACAGGCCGAGGGCAGTCACAGCAACGTGCCCCCAGAAGGAAAGATGGGCCGTAATACCCACCCACACGACCAGCAGCGGGAAGCAGACGATAGCGATGCCTGCCAGCAATAAGAGCGATGCAAAAATCAATTTAACCATAGTTCTTCCTTTCTTTATAAATTTCATGGTGCAAAATTACTGCCGTCTCACGGCACCAGAAAGGATTTTGCGTCGGTATGACTTGACACCATCTGTCGGAAAAACTTGACGGCCACAACATTATAAAACAACTGATTAGCCTGCCGCCTCTGAATAAAAAAGTGATTGCTCATTCAGCGTTTTTCAGACTAATCGGTTGCTTATCAAAAGAGCTTTGTCAGGGGCGTCTTGGTCGGTTACTTGATGGTCCAGTAGAGTATCCAATACAGTTGGTTGCCTTTACGGGCTATGATGAAATCGTCGTCCTCATCATCGTGACTCCTGTATTCATCGCGCTGGACGTAGATTTGGTCATAGCGCGGTTCGCTGTAGTTATCATAAATGTTACTGTCATCTGGTTCGTACCACCACCAGCCCCATTTCCCGTCGCGGGTGAAGAGCACCAGGTCCCACCCTTGAACATAATAGAGAGTGTCCATATTAACTGGCACGGGATTGAACTCTGCTTTACCAAAGAGGTTGATGAGTCCTTGCTTTTCCTCCTTCTCAACCACATAATAATCCATTGATTCGGGAATGTGGTAAACATTATCATATTCAAATGGGAGCAGTACATCTCCATTCTTATCGACCACTCCCCATTGGCCATGCTTCTTGACGACCACTTCATCACGATAAGGGCTCATCCATCGGCTGTCAAAGCAGAAGTGGGCATCTTCATATTCGGCAGGCAACATCACACTGCCGTCAATGTCCTTGATACCCATCTCGCCATTTTCCTCAAAGGTTACCTCACCGTATCCATGTTCACGCCAGTAATCAACTATCTCTTGCCACAGGGGGAAAAGTTCCTTGCGCATTCTTCTCCAGCCTTCTTTACTGTGCCCGTCAATTTCGCGCTGAAGCTCAAAAAGTCGCGAGATCTTTCCGCCCACTTCCTGTGCCCGTTCGTCGGTCAAGCGCCTGGACAAGGCTTTCTCCTGCATTTCACGGCACAGGTCGATGCAGGGGCAGAAGTCGGAATGCCATTCTTTTTTCAGCCATTCTGGTGCATGCCATCCAGGCTCACCCTGTTTTGACTCCATATTATCACTCAGTGAGGATCCTCTTGGCGGCGGGAATGATGACGTCGCGAATGACCTGTTCGTTCATGCGGTGTTCGCCGTGGAAATCTTCCACATGGGTGAAATGCTGTGCAAACTCGTCCTTGCAATTGACAAGTGTATCACCATCGGCAAAGAAGCCCCAACAATCGTACCTACCTTCATTTCTCTCGCGAACAAACAAGTTCTGCTCCATCTCCTTGAAGTGCTCGATGATTTCTTCGGTAATCGTGAAATGTGTCTGGCCATCGGCCGTCGGCTGGAAGCGCTCAAAGGTGCCTACCTGCAGGACATCCTTCACCTCAGACAGATGCAGAGCAGGATTAACACAGATGCGCAAAATACCCTCCATCTGCATTGCATACATACCACCCATGCTGGTGCCAATCACAAGGTCGGCATGATGCGTCCTGCAATAGTCCTTCAAGAACGGCAAAGCCTCCGCTGGGTCAATGGGAATATCCGGGGCAATAACGATGTATTCTGGCATATTTTTGGCCAGATATTTCACCGTATTGCTTTGGCTGCTGGATCCGTAGCCGTGCAGATAAATAATGGTTTTCTTTTGTGGAACGCCATAGACCCTTTCGGCCAGTTCATCCAACAGTTCAAGAGGATAGCGATTCCAAATAGTAACGATCTGTTCTTCATCGCCACTGTCACAATCT